>NZ_CP044545.1:2737500-3037500 GCF_008935075.1 Pradoshia sp. D12
GTATTCAGGATCCTCGAATTTTGTAATAATCGTAAATAGACCCTCTGGTGTATCTTCATCATTCTTTCCAGTAGCAATCGAAAATTGATATCTTTCCTGATTATCAACATAAAATACTAGCTGATTGGTTTGTTTATTAATCACGATAAACGGATCCCCGGGAATTGGGTTGGGTCCTAAAGGCCATATTGGAGACATTACTTGCAGTAATAACCAGAGTGACATCCATTTCATAAAAAACACCCATCCTTTTTGTTTAGGATGGGCTCTGAACTGTGTTTTCATTCATTTCTTTTCTTTAGAATTTGGCAGTGGTTTCACTGTACTTTTGATTATTAGATAGTCTTTCAATTCTTTGATCAGCTGGAAAAGTGCGGCCCGTTTCTCAAAATCATCGAAGGATGTTGGAATTTCTTTCTTTTTTACTTCCTTCACTAACTTCTCAAGCATCTCGATGTATTCATTAGCGGTATTATGATGATGAACATTATCACTTAAAAATCCAATGTATTCACCAAGTTCATGACTGACCTCATCACCCGACAAATCCATCTTAGCAGCTAAAGGCAGTATTCTCTTTAAGATACTCAACTGTTTTTCACGGAGTTTAAAATAGTGATAGTACGAGGCATCATCGACTATTTTATGATTTTCTTCCTCCAAAGCTGCATAGTAAACCGCTTTTCGAATTAAATTTTCTGCATCTATAATCTCTTTACCGCTCCAGGCACTGTTCCCTGTCACCAAATAATTACTTAATTCCTTAAAAATAATACTATAGAGCTTTTCAATATCCATTCGGTATTTTTTTAGCTCCCGCTCCATGTTCGGCATATAAAAGTTAACCAGAAAGGCAACTGTAATCCCAATGACAACTAGTAAAAATTCATTAAGTAAGCTTGACAATGTAATCGAATTAGAAGCGTATAAGTGCAAAATAATTACACTGCTTGTCACAATACCGCCAGAAATATTTAATGCAACAGTTGTCGGAATAAAAAACAACAGCATTAATCCAATGACAGGAGGTGTATATCCGAGAAGTTCAAAAAATGCAAAGGAATAAAGCATGGCCAATGAACAGGCAAAGAAACGCTCACCGGCAGCCCTGAACGATCGCTTTTTTGTTCTTTGAATACACAATATAGTAATGATTCCAGCAGAGGCAAAACTCTGAAGCCCAATTATTTGGGCTATGTATATAGCAATTGGAGTCCCTATAGCCGTTTTAACGGTTCGATATCCGATTTTAAACATAGTTTATGTAGTCCCTCTCATGCAATTTAATGCAAAAAAGACGCTCTGAAATCAGACCATCTTTTTACTAATAGCATAAACTTTTTAGAGTACCTTTTGCAAGAAGTCTTTAGCACGTTCAGATTTAGGATTCGAGAAAAACTCTGCCGGAGGGGCATCCTCCACAATCACTCCTCCATCTAAAAATAAAACACGATCGGCTACTTCCTTGGCAAATCCCATTTCATGCGTCACAATCGCCATTGTCATCCCTGAAGTTGCCAGTGATTTCATAACTTCGAGTACTTCTTTCACCATCTCAGGATCAAGCGCTGAAGTAGGTTCATCAAACAGCATAATTTCAGGTTTCATGGCTAATGCTCGCGCTATGGCTACCCTTTGTTTTTGACCGCCGGAGAGGCGTTCAGGATACACATTCGCTTTATCTTCCATTCCTACTTTTGCCAATAGTTCCATTGCTTCCTTTTTGGCTTGCTCTTTCTTGACTTTGCGGACTTTCATTGGTGCGTACATGATGTTTTCCAAAACCGTCTTATGAGGAAACAGATAAAAGTGCTGGAATACCATTCCTACATTCTGACGCATCGCTAACACATCTGTTTTCGGTGCAGTAATCTCCTCACCCTTTATCCAAATCTGTCCGCCAGTTGGTTTTTCCATTAGGTTCATACAACGAAGAAATGTTGATTTACCGGAACCGGATGGTCCAATTACAGCAATCACTTCTCCTTCTTTTATCTCTGTGGAAATCCCCTTTAGAACTTCCAGCTTTCCATAGCTTTTATATAGCTCTTTTACTTTAATCATCAGTGCTGCAACCTCTTTTCAAGCATTTTTCCGATTAGCGTTAAAATCATAACCAGTACGTAATAGATTAAACCTGCAAACAGAAGCGGCTCTAAATATTGGAAGGTTTGTCCCCCAACTTGGTATGCGCGTCTCATGATATCCATTACGCCAATAGTTGTAACGATCGCAGATTCCTTTGTAAGCGTGATGAATTCATTCATTAAGGCAGGTAAAATATTTTTATATGCCTGCGGAAGGATGATATTGGCCATCATGCTGCTGTATGGAACACCAAGTGCCATGGCCGCTTCCCTTTGACCCTTATCTACCGCAAGAACCCCCCCACGGATAATTTCGGAAATATATGCAGCCGAGTTTAAAGAAAATGCTAAAACTGCTGCCCAATACCCTTCAATCTGAAAACCAAATAATTGCGGTGAAGCAAAATAAATAATCATTAATTGAAGAACTAATGGAGTACCCCTAAATATAGATGTATAAAAATCTGATAACCAAATGAGCGGCTTAATTGTAGTGATTTTGCATAAGGCTATAATGGTTCCAAGAAAGAAACCAAACAATGCAGCCAATGCTGCTATTTGCAATGTCGTATATACACCTTCCATTATATAGGGCATGGAAGGGATAATATCTGTAAAATCAAGATTCATGTACTTTCTCCTATCACTGTTAATAAAAAGAAAATTTCAGAAAGGGGTTCTCCCTTTCTGAAATTATTATTCAGCGTCTCCGCCAAACCATTTTAGAACTAACTCTTCAAGTTCACCATTTTCTTTCATCTTTTTCAACTCTTCATTAAATTGATCGCGCAATTCACTGCCTTTTTTGAAAGCAATGGCAGATCCAACTTCTTCTGCATCTCCTTCAAGAAGGAATCCTGTTAAATCTTCATTCTTATCAAGATACCCTTGTGCCACTAAATCTTCAATAATAGCCGCATCAAAACGTTCAGATTTTATTTCCTGTACCAATTCAGGAATTTTGTCACGGTTTTCAACTGTCATTTTTGTTGTTTTAGCTAATTCCTGAGCTTTTTCTTCTTGAATAGAACCCATTTGTACCCCGACAGTTTTATTTTCCAGATCTTTAACTGATTCGATTTTGTTATCTTTTGAAGTGACAATCATATGGTTCGCTGTGTAATAAATATCAGAGAAATCCACATTCTTTTCACGCTCCTCAGTTGGAGTCATCCCAGCCATAACAAAATCAGCTTGTCCATTTTTCACAGCCGTTACTAAACCGCCAAAATCCATATCGACAACTTCTACTTTATAACCAAGTTTCCCAGCAATCGCTTTTGCCAAATCTACATCAAATCCGATAATTTCATCACTTTTCGCTGTATCAATGTATTCGAATGGTTTATAATCAGCCGATGTAGCCATTTTTAAAACTTTTTCATCTTCAGAACCATTTCCTGACTCGTCAGAACTTCCACAAGCCGTTAATACCGAAACTGCTAATACTGCTGTCAATAAACTAAGCAACCATTTTTTCATTGTCCTTTACCCCCACTATAATGTGTTTTTCATGATGATAGTTTTCATTTCCTTACACAATTAAACTATCAAACTATATTTTAAGATTTAATAAATATTATATATATGCAACAAAATGTATTTTAACACATAAAATCTGTTTTGCAAAATATTTAATTATTATGTATATATAATTAATTTTTCTTGAGTTTTCACGCGTTAAACTAAAAAAGAAGTATCAAAAAATGATACTTCTCCCATAACATTATAATAAAATTATATACAGAATTTTATTATATTTAGACATTTTCATTCTTATCTTTTTTGAGCTTATTTTCCTCTTTTCACCTGAGGTAAGATCGATTAGACTTCTTCACAATATTCATCAAACATTTTTTGCAGATTTTCAATTACTTCTACAGGTTCATGCCCTTCAATCTCATGACGCTCAACCATTTTAATGATTTTTCCATCTTTTAAAAGAGCGAATGATGGAGAGGAAGGCGGATAGCCCGTAAAGTATTCTCTTGCTCTGGCAGTAGCTTCTTTATCCTGACCGGCAAAGACCGTTACCAATTGGTCTGGTCTTTTATCATAATTCACTGCATGATAAGCAGCAGGACGAGCAATACCACCTGCACATCCACAAACAGAGTTAACCATAACAAGCGTTGTTCCCTTTTTGCTTAGAGTCTCATCTACTTCTTCTGCAGTTGTTAATTCTTTGTAACCTGCATTTTGTATTTCCTGACGAGCCTGGCGAACCACGTCGTTCATAAATAAATTAAAATTCATGCTCACTTAAACATCTTCCTTTCTATCGGAGCTACCCTTATAGTATCAGAGCAGCCGTTTTTTATAAAATATTCCAGATGACAGGTTTAGTTTACTTACACAGGGGAATAGTACCTTTAATTAAGATGACCCCCTATACTCCTAAACTTTTGGATAGCCATAAGGCTATCCATCTTTTTTATGTACTACTCTACATTTTACTTATCCTTCGAAAAAAAATACAGATGAAATAATTCAGCAGCTGCTTTTGAAACTATTTTCTCTCCATCTCTGACACTTGCTTCGATAATCGGTAATAGTTTCTTAACAGCTTTATCGGTATAAAAATGATCAATGATTTGCTGTTCTACTTCACTCTCAAACCATTTTGTGACCTGCCGTTTTCGCCTATTCGAAAATTCACCTGTTTCCTTTGTGAAAACGGAAAATTCTATAATGGCCTCCCAAATTTCATTCAGACCCTGTTTATGCAAGGCTGAACAAGCAAACGTCCTGACAGTCCAATCCTTTGTAGCCGGTATATGATCACGGAGGATTTGACGGTATTCCTCTTTCGCTCGCATTGCTAGCTTTTCATTTTCCCCATCAGCTTTATTAACAGCTATTCCATCGACAAGCTCAAGGATGCCTTTTTTCATTCCTTGCAGTTCGTCTCCTGCACCCGTAAGAGTCAGCAGCAGAAAAAAATCTACCATATCCCTGACTTCAGCTTCACTTTGTCCCACTCCAACCGTTTCTACTAAGATCACTGAATATCCGGCAGCCTCACAAATCATCATGCTTTCTCTTGTTTTACGGTGCACACCGCCTAATTTACCTCCTGATGGGGTCGGGCGGATAAAGGCATTTGGATGTTTCGAAAGTTCTTCCATCCTAGTTTTATCCCCAAGTATACTGCCTCCGCTGATGGAAGAGCTTGGGTCAATGGCAAGTACGGCCACTTTATACCCAAGCTCACATAAAAATAGCCCCATATTCTCAATAAATGTACTCTTTCCTGCCCCTGGAACCCCACTAATACCGATGCGAATTGAATTCCCTGTAAAGGGGAGGATAGATTGCAAAATCTCTTCAGCCTGCGGACGATAAACGTCCCCTTTGCTTTCAACGAAAGTAATGGCTTTTGATAATGCTTGTAATTGCCCGGCTTTTAAGTTCCGGACAATTTCCTCTGTATCAACGGGCTTCGTATGGACTCTCTTATATCTTTTTCTTTCGTATTGCTGATTATGGTCTGTCATGACTGGACACTTCCTCATACCCTAGCCTTTTATAAATTTCATTTACTATTTTGATAGCCGCTTCCGGTATGACGGTTCCAGGACCAAATATAGCTGAAGCACCATGCTTGTATAAATAATCATAGTCCTGCTCCGGTATGACGCCTCCTGCAATAATGACGATATCCTCCCGGCCAAGTTTTTTTAGTTCACTGGCCAATTGAGGCAACAATGTTTTATGCCCTCCGGCTAAAGAACTCATCCCAATGACATGCACATCATTTTCAACTGCCTGTTTAGCAGATTCCTCCGGTGTTTGAAATAAAGGACCCATATCGACATCAAATCCAAGATCTGCATAAGCTGATGCAACAATTTTGGCCCCACGGTCATGACCGTCCTGACCCATTTTAGCAATTAATATTCGAGGACGGCGACCCTCATTAAGCAAAAATTCCTCTGTTAATTCTCTAACTTCATTGATTTTATCTAACTCCCGATAATGGGAACCATAGACTCCGCTGATTGTTCGGATAACAGCGCGGTGGCGACCCGAAACCGCTTCTATCGCATCCGAGATTTCACCAAGAGTTGCTCTTGCAATTGCTGCCTCAACAGCCAATTCCAACAAATTTCCTTCGCCAGACTGTGCCGCTTTGGTCAATGCATTCAGTGTTTTTGTAACTTGTTCCTGATTACGCGTATCCTTAATCGTTTCGAGTCGTTTAATCTGCTGTTCGCGGACCTTTGAATTATCAATTTCAAGGATATCAAATTCTTCTTTTTCTTCTGTCCTGTATTGATTGATTCCAATCATGATTTCTTCACCGGAATCAATCTTTGCTTGCCGGCGTGCAGAAGCTTCCTCAATCCTCATCTTTGGAATACCGGATTCAATTGCCTTGGCCATCCCTCCAAGCTGTTCAATTTCCTCCAAATGTGCCCATGCTTTCTCAATTAAACGATTCGTTAAGGACTCGACATAATAGGAACCACCCCATGGATCAATAACATTTGTAATTCCGGTTTCCTCCTGCAGGAATAACTGCGTATTCCTGGCGATACTAGCTGAAAACTCTGTCGGCAGCGCAATCGCTTCATCAAAAGCATTTGTATGTAAGGATTGAGTATGCCCAAGTGCCGCTGCGTGTGCCTCTATTAAAGTTCTGGCGATATTATTGAATGGATCTTGTTCAGCAAGGCTCCAACCGGATGTTTGCGAATGTGTTCTAAGTGCCAGCGATTTTTCATTTTTCGGATCAAATTGCTTCATAAGTTTTGACCATAAAAAGCGAGCCGCTCTTAGCTTAGCAACTTCCATAAAATAGTTCATACCGATACCCCAAAAAAACGATAAACGTGGGGCAAATGTATCAATAGCTATGCCCGCTTTCAATCCTGTTCTCACATACTCAATTCCATCAGCCAGTGTATAGGCAAGCTCCAAATCCGCAGGTGCTCCTGCCTCCTGCATATGATAGCCAGAGATTGATATACTATTAAATTTCGGCATATGAGCGGAGGTATACTCAAAGATATCGGCAATAATTTTCATAGACATAGCTGGTGGGTAAATATATGTATTACGTACCATATATTCTTTTAAAATATCATTCTGTATCGTACCGGTAAGCCGTGATGAATCTACGCCCTGTTCTTTTGCTGTAGCAATATAAAATGCCATTATCGGCAATACGGCACCATTCATTGTCATCGACACAGACATTTTCTCTAGTGGTATACCGGAAAATAGTATTTTCATGTCTTCTATCGAATCAATCGCAACTCCCGCTTTCCCAACATCCCCAACCACACGCGGATGATCAGAATCATAGCCTCGATGAGTCGCTAAATCAAATGCAACCGATAACCCTTTTTGTCCCATCTCCAAATTCCGTCTGTAAAAAGCATTCGATTCTTCAGCAGTAGAAAAGCCTGCATATTGGCGAACTGTCCATGGGCGGTTTACATACATCGCTGCATAGGGCCCCCGCGTAAAGGGAGCAATCCCCGGGAAGGACGGTACATGCTCCACCAGTTCTAAATCATCCCGATTATATAGAGGCTTTAACGGTATTTGCTCATTTGTTTCAAAGTCAGGAATATCCGAACGTATATCTGCTGAATCTGAAACGAAATCCTCATGGACAGACTGCCAATCTATTTGTGAAAAATCCGGTTTTTTCATGCCTTTACCCCCTGCCTTGATGACAATATGGTTAATAGGTCAATCATATTTGTATGTCGGTCAATTTTCTTCCAATTAAATTCCTTGATAGCCAAATCAAAATTCCCCACTGCATAAATATGCATATTGCTGTCTACTTTTAAATTGGATAATGGCGTATTCAGGTGATTCTCATCACCGCATATCAGGAAATAGCTTCCCTGGCAACCTCTTATTATCTCTTCCAGCATTTCTTGATTTACTATTCCGGTTCGCTCTGTATAACTCAGACCCCCTGCCGCCAATACTTCTTTTGAAAGATCAATATATGGCTTAGATTGAGAGACGCTGCCCAGTCCAATCACTATGATTCTTTGCCGTTGCTCCATCTCATTGCCCCAGGTCAAATTCATCGATCTAATAGCTTCAAATTCTGATGCTAAACGGATTGGTTTAAGCGGGAATATTTCTTTTTCACTCTTTTGAATGCTTTGCGTTTCTATTAAATTCTGTGCCAGATCCGGTCGTTCTTCCTTTGGATTTGCATACACATTTGTACCCACCATCTTTTCCTTCCTAATAGCTACCGCTGATAATCTGTTTTTAGCTAGCTCCGTTAACTCTCCTTGTATTTGCCCCTTCTTTAACTCTGAAAGAATACCGCCTTTTTTCTCCAGTTTAATAAACTGATCCCATGCCTGTTGACACAGTTCATCTGTTAAAGCCTCCAAATAGTAAGAACCCCCGCCTGGATCAGCTGTTTTCATTAACATGCTCTCTTCCCTAAGAATATGTGGAATGTTTCTTGCCAGGCGTTTTCCAAGAGAACTCTTTTCTCTTTGCAATTGATCGAATGGGATGACCGTGAGATACTGACAGTTCCCAATTACTGCTGCCAATGCTTCATTTGTTGAACGGAGGAGATTTACATAATGATCAAACCCCGTTTTATTTCTTAATGAGGTCTGTGCATGGATGTCCATTTTAAAGATGTTTTCCTGACCATATGATTTACCAACCGCAAACCAAAGCTTTCGCGCAGCTCGAAGTTTGGCAATTTGCATGAAAAAGGAGGAATCAATCGAGAATGAAAAAATTATTTTTTCTGCCGTTTCTTGTGCTGATAACCCTGCCTGCATGCCTTCAAATACATAATGTGCACCAAGTGATAATGAATACGCAATCTCTTTGACGGCATCTGCACCTGCTTCATGATAAGGCCTACTATTGACCAGAATTGTTTTTATTGTTGGGGAAGATAGATTCCAGTTCTTTATATAGTGAAACCAATCAGATAAGGCATTGTTTTCTTTAGTAGGTATAGACCCTCTTTCAGCCCATTCAGTAATTAAATCTCGTACCACTGCTCCTTGTTGATCAGATAGCCCGTTAACCTCAGCTAACTTTTCCATAATGATTTCCTGCCGGTTACCAGAACCAGCCTGTAGAAATAAAGGATAGTCCTCAATCGGCAAATCATTCAATAGTTTGATAAGTTCTTCACTGCCCATTTTGTTTACATCAAAGGAAATCGTATTTTGCCCATTCTCCAATGCCTCGAGTATAGTTCCCTTAATATTGCTTCCTGTTGCCACTTGGCAAATTTTTAGCGGGTGATGCTGATAGCCATTTTCATAGATTCCTCTTGTATAAGGAGGTTTACCGGGTACGGGTACTTCATCTTTTTCTGAATCCAAATTGTAAAGCGGTTTCAAAATGATTTTTTCAAACGTTTGAGTGTGTAATGTGTCCAGTTCTTTTCCCTTTAAAGATTTTAGAACTGCTTTTTCCCACTCCTCCACTGTTGTCTGTTGAAACCTATCATTCTTCGCATCCTTTATCTTCATAGCTTGCTTTCTACTAAAAGAAAGCTCCCTCCCCTCGCCAATTAACGAAATAGTATGTTAATTAATCTTATCATGCAAACGACCTTTTTCTCCAATAAAAGGAAAAATGGTCCAAATCTTCTTAAATCATTATTCAATCAATTCACCAATACTTCTCCATTAAAGTATTTGACCAGGTGGGTTGAAGAACTCTTTCTTTTGGCAAAAATTCTTTCATTACAGGCTTAATATCTATGATAGGGGTACCATCCAGAGCATCTAGCCCTTTAACAGTTAATACTCTCTGTTCAACTCCCACTAATTCAACGATTGTAACCCCAAGCTTATTCGGCCGATTCTTCCCTCTTTGTGCAAAGATGCCTACCTCGGGAAATTCTTTATTTCTGGGATGTCTTGCTTCATACTGAATATTTCTATCATCTACTTTGTCAAAATAAAAAATAATTTCTAAATGAGAGAATTCGTGTATACCTTTTAAAGACGATTGACTTATATTCTCAGCCAGTTCAATGGACGATACAATAGCACCCCAATCATCATCCACTATTTCTTTCCTGCTATTCTTCACAAATGCTATTGGTTCTATCAAATAGTGCATAGCTACATCCATCCCCTTAATCAGACGGCAGTCACTCTATCATTTCTTCAACTCCGAGAAAAATTCCTTTAAAATAAAATGAAAAGAAAAACGTCGATGAATTCACAGGTGTATACAATGTCCATTTAATCCAGTAAATTATTTCTTGGGAAATGATCAAGTAGATAAAAGAAGACACACATACTGTGTGCCCTCATGTTTTCTATTAATATAGCGGTGTATTTTCGCTTGTGATATGTTCCAGGATATCTTTCACTCGAGCCAAAAACCTTCCGCATACCAATCCATCAAGAATACGGTGATCTAGTGATAGACATAAATTGACCCGATCCCGGATAGCAATCATATTGCCGTGCATGACAACTGGTTTCTTGACAATTGACTCCACTTGCAAGATAGCTGCCTGTGGATGGTTTATAATTCCCATCGATTGGATGGATCCAAATGAACCAGTATTATTTACCGTAAAGGTACCGCCCTGCATATCCTCGGACTTTAATTTACCGGAACGGACCTTTTCAGCCAATTCATTAATTTCACGTGCAATCCCTTTAATTGTTTTTTCATCTGCAAATTTAATAACCGGAACATACAACGCTTCATCCGTCGACACAGCAATCGAGATGTTAATATCTTTTTTCCTGACAATTTTATCTCCAGCCCACATTGAATTCATTTCTGGAAACTCTTTTAATGCTTGAGCAACCGCTTTAACAAAAAAGGCAAAATAAGTTAGATTATAGCCTTCCTTTTGCCTAAATTCCTTCTTAAGTGAATCACGGTATTGAACGAGATTGGTTACATCCGCTTCCACCATTGTCCATGCATGCGGAATCTCATGTTTAGAACGCACCATATTTTGTGCAATAGCTTTCCTTATACCAGTTACAGGTATTTCTCGATCTCCACTTTCTATCTTCATATCACTGCCTGATGATTTTTGCTTTACACCCAAATTAGGCTCATACATCTGAGTATCCGCTTTCGGTTCAGCATTTTCAATGTTAACTTGGGCCTTAGCAGCAGTGCCGCTCTCCACAGCTTTCAAAATGTCTTTACGAGTAATTCGACCGCCGGCTCCGCTTCCAGCCACGTTTTCGAGGTTAATCCCATGTTCCTGGGATAATTTTAATACGGCCGGAGAATAACGTGCCTTATTAGATTGGTCGGTCTGAATTAGCGATTCACTTTTTTCCTCAGAATGATTCTTTTCTTCCTTTGGTGCCTCTTCAGAACTATCAGGCTCTCCTGCTAGTTGGATACTGCACATGACTTCCCCGACAGGAAGTGTCTCTCCCTCTGCTGCAATCAAATCTTTAATTACTCCAGTAAAGGAAGATGGAACTTCGGCATTCACTTTATCCGTCATTACTTCAGCTATCGGGTCATATTTATTCACTCGGTCACCGGGCTTTACAAGCCAGCTCGAGATCGTCCCTTCTGTTACACTCTCCCCAAGCTGCGGCATTTTCATCTGTTCTATTGGCATTCGCTATTTATCTCCTTTCGCAATCAGTTTAAAATTCTGCTAATTCTCTCATGGCTTTTTCCACTTTTTCCGGGTTGACCATAAAATATTTTTCCATAGTTGGAGCATATGGCATCGCCGGAAGATCAGGACCTGCTAAACGTTTAATTGGTGCATCCAGCTCAAACAAGCAGTTCTCGGCAATGATCGCCGCCACCTCGCTTATTATGCTGCCTTCCTTCGTATCTTCCGTTATCAATAGCACTTTACCAGTTTTGGAGGAAGCCTCGATAATTGCTTCCTTATCGAGGGGATACACTGTCCTTAAATCTAAAACATGCACTGAGATTCCATCCTGAGCTAATTTTTCAGCAGCCTGAAGCGCAAAGTGAACACAAAGTCCATAAGTGATAACCGTAATATCATCTCCATCCCTTTTTACATCCGCTTTGCCTATCGGCAATACATAATCATCATTGGAGACTTCCCCTTTGATCAGACGGTACGCACGTTTATGCTCAAAGAAAAGTACAGGGTCTTCATCACGTATTGCTGCTTTTAAAAGCCCTTTTGCGTCGTATGGTGTAGATGGCATAACAATTTTTAAACCAGGCTGATTGGCAAAAATGGCCTCTACTGATTGTGAATGATATAAGGCACCGTGTACCCCACCACCGTAAGGAGCACGTATGACCATCGGACAATGCCAATCATTATTGGACCGATAGCGGATTTTGGCAGCCTCAGAAATGATTTGGTTTATTGCCGGCATAATAAAATCCGCAAATTGTATTTCTGCAATCGGTCGCATTCCATACATTGCAGCTCCGATTCCTACCCCCGCAATAGCAGATTCAGCCAAAGGCGTATCAATTACTCGATCTTCACCAAATTGCTCGTACAGCCCGTTTGTAGCCTTAAACACTCCTCCTTTTCTGCCAACATCTTCACCAAGGATAAAAACTTTTTCATCTCGTTCCATTTCTTCTTTCATCGCCATGGTTATTGCATCGATATATGAAATGACAGGCATGGTTTACTCTCCTTCCGTCTCAGCATATACAAACTTCAAAGCATCTTCTGCTTTTGCATACGGAGCATTTTCAGCGTAATCTGTTGCTTCATTTACGATTTTCATGACCCTTTTATTGATTTCTGTTTCTTTCTCTTCATCCAGAAGGTCAATTTCCTTTAAATACGCCCCAAATGTGAGAATCGGATCCTCCGTTTTTGCCTTTTCCACTTCATCTCGAGCACGGTAGCTTCGATCATCATCATCACTTGAGTGCGGAGTAAGCCGGTAGGATACAGTTTCAACCAAAGAAGGGCCTTCCCCGCGTCGAGCACGGTCAGCAGCCTCTTTAACAGCTTTATACACTTCGAGCGGATCATTGCCATCTACTGTGACACCAGGCATCCCATATCCAATAGCTCGGTCTGACACTTTTTCACAGGCTAATTGTTTTTCAATTGGTACCGAAATCGCATATTTATTATTTTCAACCATAAAAATAACAGGGAGTTTATGTACACCAGCAAAATTGGCACCTTCATGAAAATCTCCCTGATTTGATGAACCTTCACCAAAAGTTACAAATGTAACCAAATCTTTCTTTTCCATTTTTCCAGCCAATGCGATTCCGACTGCATGGGGAACTTGAGTGGTAACCGGCGATGATCCTGTTACAATTCGATTTTTCTTCTGACCAAAATGACCTGGCATCTGCCTGCCGCCGGAGTTTGGATCTTCCTGCTTGGCAAATCCTGAGAGCATCAACTCAGTTGGTGTCATACCAAATGTTAGAACTACCCCCATATCGCGATAGTAAGGCAGTACATAATCCTTTTCCCTATCAAGGGCAAAAGCTGCTCCAACCTGAGCTGCCTCCTGACCCTGACAGGAAATCACAAACGGAATTTTCCCAGAGCGATTTAACAGCCACATTCTTTCATCTATACGCCTTGCCATCAGCATTGTTTCATACATTTCCAATACCATTTCGTCCGTTAATCCCAGGACTTCATGCCTGTTTTTTGTCATTTAGTAAACCTCCTCTAAAGCCTTGCTCAAATTTTTACGAATGAATCGCTTTTCCATCAACAGCCAGAGCTGCTTCTCCAATCACTTCAGACAATGAAGGATGCGGATGAATAGTATGAGCAACCTCCCAAGCTGAAGCATTTAATACAAGGGCCAAGCCTGCCTCAGAAATCATATCTGTTACATGCGGGCCAATCATATGTACACCTAATAAATCATCCGTTTCTTCATCAGAAATCATTTTCACAAAACCGTCTGACTCTCCGAAGACCAATGCCTTTCCAATTGCTTTGAACGGGAATTTTCCGACCTTGACCTTATGACCGCGCTGAATAGCTTCATCTTCTGTGATTCCTACACTTGCTGCCTCAGGACTACTATATATGCATCTGGAAATAAAATCGTATTGGATAGGATGTGGACTTTGGTTAGCTATATGCTCCACTGCAGTGATTCCTTCATGGCTTGCGACATGAGCCAGTTGCATGCCTCCAATCACATCACCAATGGCATAGATATGCGATTCCTTTGTTTGATAAAACTCATTAACAGCTATTACGCCGTTATCAATTTGTATATCGGTGTTTTGAAGACCAATCCCTTCAACATTAGCCTGGCGACCAACCGATACAAGAATTTTTTCAGCCTTATATTCCTTCTTTTCTCCGTTTAATTCTGCGGATATGGATACGCCCTGTCCAGTTTGCAGCGTTTCTGGCATTACTTTTGCTCTAGTAACGATCCTAATACCTTTTTTCTTTAAGATCCTTTGCATCTCTTTCGAAATATCTCGGTCTTCTGTTGGTATAAGACGATCTGCGTATTCCAGTATAGTTACCTCTACTCCAAAATCAGCCATCATGGATGCCCATTCTACTCCAATAACTCCTCCTCCGATAACAAGCAAAGAAGATGGTAATTCGGATAGCTGTAAAGCTTCATCTGATGTCATTACGAATTCACCGTCAATTTTTAAACCCGGCAAGGATTTTGGTCTTGAACCTGTTGCAATAATGACATTTTTCGGAATTAACATTTCATTTTCCATTCCATTATTCATCTCAACTGAAATGGTCCCTGGCATTGGCGAAAATATGGATGGTCCAAGAATGCGTCCATACCCTTCATATAAATCGATTTTTCCTTGTTTGATTAGATGTTGCACACCTTTATGGAGCTGTTCAACGATTCTTTCTTTTCTTTCCTGTGCCTTTAGAAAATTTAGACGAGGTTCGGATACTTCCACACCAAACTCTTCTGCATGTTTGATAGTTTGGTAGACCTCAGCACTGCGTAAAAGTGCTTTTGACGGTATGCATCCAGCATGGAGACAGGTTCCGCCTAGCTTGCCCTTTTCAACAATAGCTGTTCTCAAACCTAACTGGGAGCCTCTTATGGCTGCTACATAGCCGCCTGTGCCACCGCCCAAAATGACCAAATCATAATCAGTTGCCATTTAAAATCCACATCCTAACATCTATATTCAGTACTTAATATTTAAGGGATACACACTTTCTCATATAACTCCATCCTAATTCTACTGGTCTTACCACATGGTCAGAGGTTATTAAGTTAACCCTCATTCACAAACCAAAAATGAGCCTTATTAGAGAACAAGAATCCGCAAGTTTACACGTATACGGACTCTTGATTCTCAGGTGACTCTAACGGCGACGATTTAGTATATGGCGGCCGTTTAATAAAAACTGGCTTCTGGATTGTTTTAATTTTTCAATTCTCTCCTCAGCCATTCGGTCCGCTGCAACATAGGTCGGAATTCCGTCTCTTTTAGCAATCTCTATGACTCTTTCAATATTGCTATATATACCCTCTACTTTTTTCAACGCCCGATCCTTGTTATAGCCATATAATTCATCCGCGACATTAATTACCCCACCGGCATTAATTACATAATCAGGTGCGTAAACGATACCCATTTCATGAATGGCATCTCCATGACGAGTTTCCTTTAATTGATTATTAGCTGCACCCGCAATTACTCTTGCTTTGATTCGCGTAATAGTTTCATCATTTATAGTTGCACCAAGCGCACAAGGTGCATAGATATCACAATCGACACTATATATATCTTCAGGATCCACTGCTTTTGCTCCAAAATCCTCCACAGCACGATTCACTGATTCTTTATTAATATCTGTAACTATTAATTGTGCACCCTCTTCATGTAGATGCTTACAAAGATTATAGGCTACGTTTCCTACTCCCTGGATAGCGATTACTTTTCCTTCCAGCGAATCTGTGCCAAATGCTTCTTTTGCTGCTGCTTTCATTCCTCTGTACACGCCATAAGCAGTGACAGGGGATGGATTTCCTGATGAACCAAAAGCAGGTGAAATACCCGTTACATAGTCCGTTTCCTCATGGATAATATCCATATCAGCCACTGTTGTTCCTACATCCTCAGCCGTAATATATCTTCCATTCAACCCTTGAATATAACGACCAAAGGCACGGAACATTTCTTCATTTTTATCTTTACGCGGATCACCGATAATAACGGTTTTACCTCCGCCGAGATTCAGGCCGGCAGCTGCATTTTTATACGTCATTCCCTTCGCTAATCGAAGAGCGTCCTCTATTGCAGCATCCTCTGTATCATATGTCCACATTCTTGTGCCGCCAAGCGCAGGTCCGAGGGTTGTATCATGTATGGCAATAATAGCTTTTAAACCAGATTGTTTATCCTGTACAAACAGCAATTGTTCATAATCATATTGCTCCATATATTTAAAAATTTCCATTTTTCATTTCCCCTCTCTATCTTCGGTCTAACCTTTACTTTTTACTGACCTTTTCACACTTTAAGATTTAAAATGAAGTTATTTGGCTTTTTAGGTCCTTTTAGGGTGTTGACCGTACTTGAACTTGCCTCCTCTGCAGACTTGTTATGAACAGCACAGCTGCTGTAAAACTCAAGCCACCATCTTGGCCCCTTGTTTTGGTCCACCCACAGTCTTTAGATGCAAGAATCGTGCCAACATGAATTTTGTTGAGTAATCTACCTTTTTAGAAGAATCTTTTTTCATAGAACCTGCAAAAATTTGCACATACGAAAAATTCTGCATGCAAATTTATTCAAGACTAAACTTTTGCAATTTATAATAAAAATTACGAATAGACAAACCTAGATCACGGCTGGCAGCAGTTTTATTCCCATTATGCTTTTCTAAAGAACGCATAATAATGCTTTTCTCCACTTCATCCAATTGATCCGCTAAACTTTGTTTATCATTTATTGTTGATCTTTTTTCGATTGTATGGTTAGGAGAACCTTCTGCAGCCTTCAATAATTTTTCAGGTAAATGCCTCTTTTGTATAATTTTTTCATGCTGATCCATAAAAATTATGGCTCTCCCTAATATATTCTCTATTTCCCTTACATTTCCAGTCCAATCATATTCCTGAAGCATGATGAGTGCCTCACCGCTTATATCCTCAATACTTCGGCCATACTCCAAATTCAACTTTTTGATTAAGTGGACGCATAATGGGGGAATATCTTCCTTACGTTCCCTTAAAGGCTCAATATATATAGGCATTCTGTTAATTCGGTAATATAAATCTTCTCTGAAGTTTCCTTTTGCAATCGCTTTCTCAAGATTGACATTGGTCGCTGTTATCACACGCACATCAATGGAAATAGGCTTGGTTCCTCCTACACGAACTATTTCATTCTCCTGCAAAACGCGAAGAAGCTTCGCCTGCATATTTTGAGAAAGCTCACCAATTTCATCAAGAAATATGCTGCCATTATTGGCTTCTTCAAACAGTCCTCGTTTACCGCCACGCTTTGCACCTGAAAAAGCTCCATCTTCGTAGCCAAATAACTCACTCTCTAAAAGCGACTCCGATATCGCTGCGCAATTCACGCGGATGAATTTATTATATTTTCGATCACTGGCATTATGGATTGCATGGGCGAATAGTTCCTTGCCTGTACCCGATTCACCCCTCAATAATACGGTAACTGGCGTACGGGCGCATAAACGGGCCTGCTCCAATGCCAATTTCATCTCTTTAGATTGGCCAATAATATCGTCAAATGTATATTTAGCTTCTAGATTACGAATGATTTGTCTCGCCCTTTTCAATTCCTGTGTCAGGCTTTGTATTTCAGAAAGGTCATGAATGACGCCAACGCTTCCCTTCAAATAACCATTCACCATAATCGGTGCTACATTAACCACCACATCCCGGTTCGATGCCCCCACCTTCATTCGTACGCCTCGGACAGGTTTTTTTGTTTTCAAAACCTGCATATGCATACTTTTACCTTCTGTAATATCTGCCGTAGCAGGTTTGCCCAGGACATCCTCTTCGGTCAACCCGGTAATTCTGGTATACGCAGGATTAATTAAGATTCCATTCCCATCCTCATCCACTACAGTTATGGCATCTTCACTCGAATGAATAATAGCTTCGAGCATGTTTTGAATATGCTTTAAATTTGTAATTTCCTCTGCTAAGCTTGTAAATTCCGTGATTCCTTTGAAAACGGCCAAAGCTCCCAGTAAACCGCCTTCTTCATTCTTGATAGGCATTCTGGTTGTTACCACATCTAAATTTTTATCCAAATGAGCCCGTTGATTGCTCTCCGTTTTTCTTGTTTTGAGGATTTCAGGAAGACGGGACGCAGGAATAACTCTATGTATGTGCTGACCGATTGCTTGTTTTCTGGGGACACCCGTAATCGTTGCTGCAGCCTGATTAAAAAAGATTATTTTCTCTTCTGTATTTATAAGTACCATCCCGTTATCGGTCGCATTCAAAACTAATTCATGTAAATAAGCCTCTTCTTTCGACTTCCTGATTAAACTTTCTTTCTCTTGAATCAGATTGGCTAACAGAAAGGCAATCTGCCCGTGAACTAAAAGAGTGTGATTACTTTTATGGCGGGCTATATCCTGGTAAACTTGCTCATCCCCTGTCACTTCAAAAATGATATCCGAGCCATCAGTGATAAAATCTACCCAATCACTACCTGTTTTTATATGATTTTGTTCAGCTAATTGAAGTCCCACTGCACTCGAATGACGATCCACCACTCCTATAACCTGATAATCCTTTGCCTCAAGTAAGATTTTTAAAATGGATAGCCCTCCAGTGCCCGCCCCAATAATCAAAACTGTTTGCAAGGCAATCTCCTCCTTTTGAAGTGAGGGTACAGAATAGTGCAAATTTTTTCATTGTTTCCTCTATCATAAGTTATTTGAATAAACTTGACAAATTTTCTATATTTTATAAAGTTGAAGATAGAAATACACTTAATCAGGACGTGATGAATTGCAACGGATAATCGCCTTTGCGCTTTTATTGATTCCGGGCCTTCTAACCGCACTCGGAATTAAATGGATGAGAGACATGATTTTTGGCAGACTCAGCCCAATGCTACCTGCCCTTTGGGTACAATTTTTATTAGGTTTACTATTATTTATTGGCGGACTTTCTTTTATTGCCGGATTCGTGTTTTATCGCGATCGAAAACGTAATAAAGTTCAAAATCGATTTAGTGAGAAACCTGTCCGTAAATGAATTTCAGGTGATCCTTACAGGCATACAACCATTAAGTTTTGCAAGGGTGCCAATAGAAGTACCAATTTTGAAGACCAGATCCTACATGATTTGGTCTTTTTTTATGACACATATTTAAAAGAGTTGGTAATTGAAATGTTATTTAAATTAATCGCTATATGAGGATAAGGCAGGAGGTGAGGGAATTATAAAAGGATTTGTTCGTAACCTTGGTACTTATGACTAAAGAAGGAGACAGCTTTTATTGGCTGTCTCCTTAATTGACCTAATTTCGCAATTAGTTCTAAAAGATGTAAAACTATTTTATTTAATGGCTGAACTTCCAGTAAACTTTATGAAATCCTTTTCAAATTATATAAACTAACAGCGTGAATAATATAGGTTCCAGTTAATAAGAACCATATAGCCATTTTGTAACCATCAAAAGAAAATGGTGTTATAAATTCATCAATTAAAAAAATAAAGAACCATCCTAATATGAATATCGGGAAAGCAATTGAGTAAGATGTGTTTAATATACCCTTCCCTCTCTCATCCTTACTCTCGTCTCCAAATTGGAATTTCACACTAAAGAACACAGAACCAAAAAAGATCAATATATACGCGATTATAGCGATAAGCAGAAACACTGCCATTATAACCCCTCCCCTTTTTTTCTATACTGGAATACTTCATTAATCCCAACATTAAAAGCTTCTGCAATATCAAAGGCTAGCACTAATGACGGGGTATAGTTACCTTTTTCTATCGAAATAATTGTCTGTCTGCTAACCCCTGCGCTTTTAGCTAAATCCTGTTGAGTCATTTTTCGTTCGGCTCTTAGAATACGAATTCTATTTGATAATAAATATCCCTCTCCTCCCACACAAGCCCTCCTTTGTAAATATTTGTTAAGTTAATTGTAAAACTAATTTTACCAAAAGTAAAGTTTGTTTTACAAATTAGTTTAAAATTGGTAACCTCATTCCACTCTTCTAACCGTTAGCTGAAAAAGTATATATTCGTTTTCCATTTCCGAAATACCTTTTTTCATACTAAAAAACGAACGTATACAATACGTTCGTCTGTTATAATGCTATTCACGAAACACGATTCCACGCTTCGACTATATCACGATTAGAAAGGCTCCAACCAAAAGATATCCTATTGCTATATCCTACTTTAGTTGATCTATTTATGTACGCATATATCTAATTTTAAACCAAAGGCTGCCCATTTTAGTCTACTTATATGATCTGCCTTCTTGCAAATACTTTTGGTAGGCCTCTTTTACTTTATCTTTTCTTGGCTCATCTTTTAAAAGATAATTATGTACCTTAGTTATAAGGTATAAGCTTCTGACAAGACATCCTAATACTATTCCCAAAACAATTATACCGCCATATAAGTAGCCAAATATCGCAAAGGTAAAATACCCTATAACTATGCAGCCGACGATACAGAGTAACACTAACAATTCATCATCCCCTATTTATCTATATGGATAAATATACCACGAAAATGGATAAGTTCAGATGAAATTATTGATATTGATTCCTGAGCTGAATCGCTTTATCTGGGTCATCCGTAATAAATGCAGTGCATCCCACCTTAAATAATCGCTTCATATCTGCTTTGCGGTTCACCGTATAAGGCCTGACTGCAATCCCAGCTTTCATAGATTCCTCAATGATTTCATTAGGTGCTGCTTTGTATTTTGGATGAATCCCTTTCGCTTTTATCGAGCTTGCATAAATCCAGGGCATATATAGCCCATCTGAGTATAATGGCGCTGTTTCAATCTCAGGAGCCAATCGATGACAATAGACCATACTATAGTGATTAAACGAGGACAAAACCGTCCTCTCTTCCATGTCATACTCACGAATCATTTCAATCACTTTTTCTTCCATGCCTGGATAGGGAAATACCCCATTTTTTAATTCAATGTTCAATAGTAAATCATTTGTAGCCAACCACTCCATAACTTCCCGAAGAGTAGGTATACTAGCAAATTCTACAGTTTTGGAGTTATTGGCAGCATTGAGCTTTTTAATCTCTGCAAGAGTAAAATCACGAACATTACCTTCTGAGTCTGTCGTACGGTCAACCGTTAGATCATGGATGACAACAAGCTCACCATCTTCCGTTAATTGTACATCCAATTCAATCCCATCTGCACCTGCATTAAAGGCTTCGATAAAAGAAATCATCGTGTTTTCCGGATACACAGCAGCATATCCTCTATGTCCAAATATTAATGTCAATATTCATACCTCCGTTCAAAACATATAAATTCCTATTCCCTATATCAGTTTATTTCATGCATCTATTTTATAGGACAGGATTTAGAATACAAACTAACAAAACCGGAGGAAGTAGGATATTTTCTCTGGAGGTAATTATTAAACAGTATTCCCGTAAAGGTAGCTGTTCTTTCATTTTCGAGTCTCACAAGATTAGGAAAATCTGCAAGGCATAAAGCTAGGGGAGTACATGAAGAAGGGGTTAAAACAAAACGGGTAAACTTTTGTAGCTAATATGTGGTATTTAATCCAGATTAAAGGTCAGATGATTAGAAAGAAAAGAAGTATCCATGCAAATTTCATTTCACAGATACCTCTTTATGATAATAAACCAGACAGTTGGTACATAAGGTTTATTAATTAATCGCGTCGCACCACTAAGGGTTAGATCACAAGTACGTCAATTACATATGATTAAGATGCTTTATGTTCGAGTCGAAGCTTATCAGCGACCATTGCAATAAACTCACTGTTTGTCGGTTTCGCTTTCGTCATACTGACTGTGTATCCAAATAATGAGGAGATGGATTCAATGTTTCCTCTGCTCCATGCGACCTCAATTGCATGTCGAATAGCACGTTCTACACGGCTCGCAGTAGTGTTGAATTTTTTCGCAATATCCGGATAAAGGACTTTAGTAATCGAACCAAGCAGTTCAATGTCGTTATAAACCATAGAAATTGCTTCACGTAAATACATATAGCCTTTAATATGCGCAGGTACCCCAATCTCGTGGATAATGCTAGTGATACTTGCATCAAGGTTTAGAGGCTTAGATTCCGATGGCTGACGCGGTGTATATGTGCTCGTTCTCGCTATGCCAGCACCCTTTTCACCTGTCTGTCTAATATGATTGACAAGGTTATCCATATCAAATGGTTTAAGTATAAAATATGACGCTCCTAGTTCAACCGCTTTTTTCGTAACATCTTCCTGGCCAAAAGCAGTTAACATGATGACATTCGGAACACTCGTTCCTTTTTGAGAATCTTTAATTCGCTCCAAAACGGCCAGACCATCCAAATGCGGCATGATAATATCAAGTACTAAAACATCCGGCGTTTGCTGTTCAAGCATGCTTAAACAATCCTGTCCATTATGGGCAACCCCTGTAATCTCCATATCCGGCTGTTCTGATATATACTCTTCCAATAAAGCAACAAGTTCACGATTGTCATCAACGACACATACTTTTATTTTTTTCAACCAGATATCCTCCTCAGACATTTCCTTTATTTTCTATCATTTCTAATCTTTATTCTAACCGAGAAATTCGACATTGCAATATAAAAAGCATTGAAAAAATGAAAAATACTTAAAATTATATATTAATACAAGTTTTGCTCCTGAATCCTCTTTATTTCGACTGTTTTCGTCTTAACATGCAAATAATATTATTCAATTGTCGAAAAATCTCCACTCTACTCCCCATTATACTACCAATAAAAGGAAAAAGCAGGCTGAATTACCCTGCTTTTTGATCCTTTTGATAGATATTAATACCTGCTTCATTGAGCATCCATTCAATATGAACTCCGTATCCGCTTGTTGGGTCGTTGACAAAAACATGCGTGACTGCGCCAATAACCTTCCCTTTTTGTATAATTGGACTCCCACTCATTCCTTGCACAATCCCGCCAGTTTTGCTTAATAAATCTTTATCGGTAACCTTCAAAACCATTCCTTTAGTTGCCGGAAATTTTTGCGGAATAGTACTGATTATCTCAATATCGAATTTCTCTACCTTATTTCCGTTCACAACTGTATAAATCTCAGCTGGTCCTTCTTCGACTTCATTTGATAAAGCAATTGGCATTGGTGTATCATTTACTCCATTGTCCACTTGCCGATTCAACCGTCCAAAAATACCGAATGGAGAATTACGGTTTATATTCCCGATTACTTCCCGATCAGCTGCAAAACGAGCCAGCTTTTCTCCAGGATTTCCATTGCTTCCTTTTTCTATCGAGGTAACGGTTGACTTAACAATTTGACCATCCTTCACTACAATTGGCTTTTTTGTATCCATATCAGAAATAACATGACCTAAAGCCCCATATTTTCTCGTCTGTGGATGGTAAAAGGTCATTGTACCTATACCCGCAGCTGAATCACGAATATATAACCCCAATTTAAATACTTTCTCATTCTTATCCTTTAAAGGAGATAATTGTTTGGTCAATTTTACATTATCCCGAAATATATCTACAATCAGCGGTTTATTATTCTTCTCAAATTCCTGAACGAAAGGAGCGACATCCTGCATTTTGGTAATTGGTTTCCCGTTTATAGCAGTAATAATATCTCCAACTTGCACTCCTGAAATCTCACCTGGCGAAAGGTTGCCTTTCTCGGTTGCTATTTGATGATGGCCTACCACAAGGACACCCAATGTATTCAATTTCACTCCAATGGATTGCCCTCCCGGAATTACCTTAAAATCCTTTAAAACCTCTATGTCAACCGTTTTAACAGGAATACCTGCAATATTAAAAACGACTTGGTTATACCCATTTTTAGAGCCCTTAATATTCAGAGCCTTGGAACGATTATCAATTAAAACTCCAGAGTTTGCAGAGACCACTTCTGCGTTAAGGAACTGGCTTTTTTTAAATGATTTATTTTGTCCTTCAAATAAAGTAAGTTTGGTGGGAATTTCAAAATATTTTTGCATTGGGTGGCTAAAAATAACGGCTAACAGCGAAACAAGGAGAAATACACCGAAACATTTTCTTATTGATATCGATTTCATCCATTCACTCTCCTCGTTTCTATGGCTACCCTTATAATTTTGCCGAGAGGGATTGACTTTATAACAAAAGTACAAAATAAAAAGCTACCCATTATGGATAGGAATAACAATGGTAAAATATTTACATAAGATAATTTTAATGAGGAGACAATAGTATTGAAAAAAACTGAGGAGAACGCTCCTCAGTTTGTCTTTATATTGTATTTAATTTGATCAGCCTGATTCAGCATTTCTTTTACATGCTCTTCTGTTAAAGCTGTTAATTCTTTACCGGAAATCATTCGGCCAATCTCTATTACTCGTTCCTCTTTTTCAAGCGGTTTGACATTCGTTTTTGTACGGCCTTCTGTAATTTCCTTAGAGATAAATAAATGAATGTCTGCCATAGCTGCTACCTGCGGCAAGTGACTGATACATAATACCTGCGAGCCTTCCGACACACGGTATATCTTTTCGGCTATTGCCTGTGCAACCCGTCCGCTGACTCCTGTATCTACTTCGTCGAAGATAATCGATGTGATTCCCTGGTGTTGAGAGAAGATATTTTTGATAGCCAGCATAATACGTGAAAGTTCTCCACCGGAGGCTGTTTTGGATAGCGGCTTTACAGGCTCGCCAGGGTTAGCAGAAATATAAAATTCCACCTGATCTATCCCGTTCTCACCAATAAGATTGGATTGATCTTGTCCAGAATGATGAAAATACACTTCAAATACGGCTTTATCCATGTACAGCTCTTTAAGTTCACGGTGGATTGCGTCCGTTAGAAGATGTGCATATTTTTGTCTCAGCTCTGACAGATTTGTGCCCTCTAGGATTACTTCTTTCTCTAAAGCTGATAGCTGGGTTTTTAATTTTTCAAGATGTGTTTCGCGATTCAATATCGTATCAATCTCTTCCTCAATGGTTGCAGCATACTCCAGAATTTCCTTGATCGTCTTACCATATTTCCGCTTCAAATGATTAATTTCATTAAGTCTTGCATCAATATCATGAAGTCTTTCAGGATCAAACTCCAATAAATCCAATTGGGAACGAATCGAGCTTGTTACATCCTCAAGAATATAAAACGCATTTTTCACTGATTCAGATAACTCTTTATATTGTTCATCAATGTGTTCAATTCCTTGTAGGTCTGTCATCGCATTACCGACCCAATCAAGTCCGCCATTCTCATTATTTAAGGACATATAGGAATTATGTAGACTTTGGTGAACCTTTTCAAAGTTACTCAGTTTATGCTTTTCCTCCATTAATTGCTCTTCTTCATCAATCTCCAATTCAGCCTTTTGGATCTCATCAAATTGAAATTGTATCAAATCAAGCCTGTGTGCCATTTTCTGCTCATTTTCACTTAATTTTTTCATTTGCTGACGGGTTTCATTATATTGCTTATAAAGCTTCCGATATTCAGTCAGAGATTGTTTAATATCCTGCTCGCCAAATTGATCCAATAAAGGGAGATGAAAATCGGGATCCATTAACTCCTGGTGTTCATGCTGTCCATGAATATCAATTAATTTTCTCCCTACCTCTCTTAAGGTTGAGATTGTAACCATCTTCCCATTGATTCGGCACACACTTTTCCCTGAGGTATACATATCTCTTCTGATAATAATTATATTGTCTTCAGATTCAATCCCAAATTCTTTTGCTTTCTCTATGGCTGGGTGTAATGAATCCGGCAACTGAAACAAACCTTCCAGTTCAGCTTTTTCTTCACCATGTCTTATGAATTCAGACGATCCTCGTCCACCGGCCAATAGCTGTACTGCATCAATGATTATAGATTTACCGGCACCTGTTTCACCAGTAAGTACAGTCAAACCTTTATCGAGGGAGAGCGTTTGTGATTCAATGATGGCGAAATTACGAATGGAGAGTTCCAATAACATCTTTCATCCCAACTTTCTTAAAGCATATCAAGAAAACGTTTTGATATGATTTCAGCATCTTTTTCATCTCTGCAAATAATTAAACATGTATCATCTCCGCAAATCGTTCCGAGAATCTCTTCCCAATCCAAATTGTCCATTAACACACCAATTGCCTGAGCATTACCTGGTAATGTTTTCATGACCAATAGATTGTTGGCTGAATCAATTCGCACGAACGCATCTACCAATGCCCGTTTAAGTTTTTGAAAAGGGTTAAAGCGCTGATCTGCTGGCAGGCTGTATTTATAGCGTCCATCCTGCATTGGTACTTTTGCAAGATGCAGTTCTTTTATGTCTCTTGATACAGTCGCTTGCGTAACATTTACCCCTTCCGCTCTTAAAATATCCACTAAATCATCTTGTGTTTCAATATTATTATTTGTAATGATTTCACGTATTTTTATATGTCTTTGACCTTTATTCATCTAGTTTGACACCTCTCAATATAATGCCTTTCATACCTAATGTTAGCGGATTTTGTCACAAAAGTACATGTATTTTATGTATTTTTATGCAAGGATTGCATAAGAAATAACCCCCATGGCAAAGCCACCGGGGGATTAAACATTTCACTTATCTTCACCTTTATTCGTTTTTAACGCTTCGTGTGCCGCTTCAACTACCTGCTCAAGATTCACGACTACATCTTGTGTACAATCGGAACCTTCCCCTGGCCAGTATAAATGGAATAAAAATTCAATATTTCCATCCCCGCCTGTAATGGGGCTAAAAGTAGCTTCTTTTAGTATATAGCCTTCCTGGATAGCAAAGTCTCGAATTTGCTCCACAACTTGAAGATGTACTTTTTTATCACGAATGATTCCTTTTTTTCCAACCTGCTCACGACCAGCTTCAAATTGCGGTTTTACAAGACTTACAACATCGCTTCCAGGTACAAGAATTCGTTTTAAAGCCGGTAAGATAAGCTTTAATGATATAAAAGAAACATCAATTGTAGCAAATTCTGGCAGCCCTTCAGTGAAATCCTCAGGTACTGAATGACGGAAGTTCGTTCTTTCCATTACGACTACCCGCGGATCCTGTCTCAGCTTCCAGGCCAGTTGGTTATAACCGACATCAACTGCATATGATTTTTTTGCACCGTTCTGCAGGGCACAGTCTGTGAACCCTCCTGTCGATGACCCAATATCAATCATTAACTTATCCTTAACGGAAATAGTAAATGTCTCCATAGCTTTTTCCAGCTTGTAGCCGCCTCTTGATACATAAGGCATTACTTGCCCTTTTATGGATAGCGGTGCATCGGTAGCTATTTTTTCACCAGCCTTGTCCATTCGCAGGTCATTTGAATAAACAATACCAGCCATCACTGCTCTTTTTGCCTTTTCTCTTGTTTCCGCTAATCCTCGTTCAACCAATAATACATCTACACGTTCTTTTTTCATATTTAATACGCCTTTTTCGTCACTTTATAGGTCATCTTAGATAATTTTTCTACCACTTGTTCAGCAGTTAGGTTGATATCATGAAGCAATTTACCAACGCTGCCATGTTCTACAAATTCATCCGGTATTCCAATTCTTTCGATATAGGCTTTTTGGAATCCATTTTCCTCTGCAAATTCAAGTACTGCGCTTCCGAAACCTCCCTGAAGAACAGCTTCTTCTATTGTTAGGATTGGCAAATTGGCAGACATTAATTCTGAAAGCATTTCATGATCCAATGGTTTTATAAAACGAGCGTTTACTACCTTCACATGAATATTATCCTTCTGGAGTCTATCAGCTGCTTCCATCGCCATTGGAATGGTTGTGCCGAATGTTAATATGACAGCATCATTTCCTTCACGCAGGACCTCCCAAGTACCAATCGGGATTGTTTTTAGCTCTTCATCCATCGGAACACCCATACCATTTCCTCTCGGGAATCGCATGGCAATCGGACCATCATTATATTGAATAGCTGTATTCACCATATGCTGTCCTTCATTTTCATCTTTAGGCATCATAATGACCATATTAGGCATAGGGCGCAGGAAGGAAATATCAAATACACCCTGATGGGTTTCTCCATCTGCTCCAACAAGTCCTGCTCGATCAATCCCAATGAAGACATTTAATTTTTGTCGGCATATATCATGAAGAACCTGGTCATAAGCACGTTGCAAGAATGTAGAATAAATCGCTAGGAATGGCTTCATTCCCTGCGTGGCAAGTCCTGCAGCAACAGTAGTCGCATGCTGTTCCGCGATTCCGACATCAAACATTCGATCAGGGAATTCAGAAGCAAATCCGAGCAGCTTCGAACCTACCGGCATTGCCGGAGTAATCGCTACAATCCGCTCGTCTTCTCTCGCCAATCTTCTGACAGTCTCGCTGACTAGTGCACTCCATGCCGGAGGTGCATTCAATTCCTTGATTATATCGCCTGTCTCGATTTTATATGGCCCCGTACCATGCCACGTACCAATTGCATCTGTTTCCGCAGGTTTATAACCTTTTCCTTTTTTCGTAATCACATGCAAAAGAACAGGACCTTTTGTTTTTTTAGCATATTTAAGGTTTTCAGACAAATCTTCAAAGTCGTGTCCATCAACCGGACCTAAATAAGTAAAGCCCAGTTCCTCAAAAAACATTCCGGAAACAACCAGATACTTCAAACTGTCTTTTATACGTTCAGCTGTATTAGCAAGCTTGCCACCCACAGCCGGTATTTTTTTAAGCAGTTGTTCCAGCTCATCTTTAACATAGTTATATTTGCCTCCTGTCCGCATTCTTCCGAGAATAGAATGCAGGGCACCTACGTTTGGAGCAATGGACATCTCGTTATCATTTAAGATAACAATCATATCTTTTTTTTCATGTCCTATATGGTTTAATGCTTCAAGGGCCATACCACCTGTTAAAGCACCATCACCAATAATAGGAATGATAAAGCTTTTTTCTTTTTTCAAGTCACGAGCAATCGCCATACCCATTGCAGCTGACAAAGAAGTTGAGCTATGACCTGTCTCCCAAACATCATGCTCACTTTCATTCATCTTTGGAAATCCACACAGCCCTTTGTATTGACGGAGAGTTTCAAACTGACATGCCCGCCCTGTCAATATTTTATGAACATAAGACTGATGGCCGACATCCCACAAAAATTTATCCTTTGGGCTATTAAACTCCTTATGTAAGGCGAGCGTTAACTCTACTACACCCAAGTTTGGTCCAATATGCCCGCCGGTAACAGATAGTTGTTTAATTAAAAAATCCCTAATATCCTGTGCCAAAGACTCCAATTCCGCATTGGACATCTTTTTAAGAAAAGATGGGTCTTTTATGGATAGCATATCCATCAGGATCACTCACTTTCATTTCTTTTTCTTTTGAGTCTCTTTCCCTTATTTTCCTTTATAATAACAATTTGGAAATGTTCTTCGAGAATGTACAATACTTTGCCCACTGCAAATATAATATCCTTTGAATATCGAATAGCAAGGGTTTTGCCCATTGCTTTACCGCCCACTGTCAATGCTGCGATTAAACTCGTTAAAATAATCGAACCAACACTTTCAGCTACTGACGCTTCATTCCAGTCAAAGCTGATTGATAATTGCACAATCACAATTGCAGTTGCTGTTCCACTAACAATACCCGAAATATCCCCGATTACATCATTGCAGAAGCTTGCAAACCTATCGGCATTTCGAACGATCCGAATAGAATGCTTCGCTCCGTGTACCCGATTGGAGGCCATTGCATGAAAAGGAATTTCATCAGCAGCAGTAGCTGCAATACCAATCATATCAAAGAAGATACCAATAAGTACAATGCTAAGAACAATCGCCAAACCACTTATCCAACCAACGCCATTTAAAGCTACGGTAGATACGACTGTAAATATAGCTGCAAGAAGAAACGTAATAACGGTAATCGTAACTGTCCATCTGGCTGATTCTTTCAATATTTTTTTCATAATATATATACTCTAACCATCCTATATGCAAAATAAAGCCTGCTATCAGCAAGCTTTTAAAGTAATTTTTATAGGAGAGTGGTCATATAGGAAGTTAATTTTACGGCTTAGGTCCAGTAGGATTTCCCAGTCAGTTACCGAATGTCGCCATATCGGCGGTTCCCCTTTAAATCTGACTCAACTGCGTTTCCGTCAATTGGACTGGATTGCCACTTAGTCCGTACCTTAATCCTTCATATATGTCATTGAACAGTCTAGGAGATTTCCCCGACAGCCCTTAACCAATTCTTTAGCCTCTTTTGCAAAGCCGATTTCATGCGATGGCAGTAGATATATCAATGGCCAACTGATGTATATACGCTCCTTTCGCAATCCCCTCAAACTTCACTCAAGGCAGGCTACGCTGCACACAGTTTCCTGTTTATGCAGGTTTTCCAATATTCCAATTTATTTTCAAATCAGAATAAAGCCTCCGCGAAACCAGGGTCAACGCCCACATGCCATTGTGGATCGCCCTAATTCCTTACTTCCTGAATCGACCCAAAGCTGGGCGCCCCGAGCCAATCCAAGAACCATCATCGATGTGCCCTTTAGTGAATTTTTAGGCTCACTCTCCAGAACGGTAGACCGACTAGAATACTGCACCACTCTTAGATACCAAAAAGTATAGCATACATCATAATTCTAGGTAAGTGGATTTGGATGGAAAACCTTCCAAATCAATGGTCACGGTTTGCTACCAATTCAACAAACTTCAGTAATAAGGTCTCATTAAAATCAATTTCGGAAAGTAATATTCTTGCTGAATGAATATGCTGATCCAGCATTATTTTAGCTTTATCCATTGTTAAAAGGGATGGATATGTACTTTTATGATTAGTAACATCGCTTCCTACAGGTTTACCTATTACACTTTCGGAACCCTCAACATCAAGAATATCATCGCGGATTTGGAAAGCAAGGCCAAGATGGCGGGAAAACTCCCTTAGCTTCTCCTTCTGTTCCAAGCTTGCTCCCGCAAGTATGGCTCCGGCCATAATGCTGTACCCAAGTAGTTTACCAGTCTTATTTTCATGGATATACTCAAGACCCTGTAAATCAACACCATTTTCCTCTGCTTCTATATCGGCCACTTGACCCCCAACCATGCCCTCAGCTCCGGCTGCTCTCGCCAATTCAAGAACTAATTCAAGTTTGACTGACGGGTTTATTTCATATTTAGACTGATTAGCAACGACTTCAAATGCTAATGTAAGGAGTGCATCGCCCGCCAGGACTGCCATTCCCTCTCCAAATACCTTATGGTTCGTTGGCTTGCCTCTTCTTAGGTCATCATTATCCATACACGGGAGATCGTCGTGAATCAATGAATACGTATGTATCATTTCAATAGCACATGCTGTATCAAGGCCAATCTCTCCCTCTTTGCCAAAGGCATGTAAAACAGCCAGCACTAATAAAGGCCTTAGTCTTTTTCCGCCGGCTTCCAAAGAATAACCCATTGCCTTTTGGAGAGTTGACGGGGTATTTAAATTAGAGACGATTTCTTCCATCCTTGACTCAATTTGATGTTTATTACTATTTAAGAAGGAAGCAAACTCTTCCATGTTACTCCTCCTCATCAATGGAAAATGGCTTAAACGCATCTTCTTTCATAATTAACGTTAATTGCTCTTCAGCTGTTTTAAGCTTATCATGACACCATTTGGATAACTCCATTCCTTCTTTGTAAAGATTAATCGACTCTTCCAATGGTACTTCTCCATCCTCGAGTCGCGCCACGATTCCTTCAAGCTTAGACATTGCCTCTTCAAATGTGATAGCAACCTCTTCCTTTTTACTCATATCAATCACTCTCCCTAATATCATTAACCGTACAGTCGATTTCACCGTCTTGTACAACAACTGTTATTTGATCGCCTATTTTTACAGACTCAGTTGATTTTATCAAGTTATCTTCATCTTTATAAACCAGTCCAAACCCCTTTTCCATAATCTTAAGAGGGCTGACTGCCTCAAGAAGCGTTACCGTATTCAAATAATCCCGCTGTTTACTTTTAACTGTATGGACAGCCGCACGGGTCATGCGAGACTCTATTTGTTCAATTTCACGTATTTTTCTCGATATCGAATTCAATGGAATATTACGCTCCACCGCTTTCGTGAGTGCCAACAATTGGTCTTGTTTACGTTCGAAATAAAGCTTGCTGTTCCGTGAAATACGCTCCGCCACTCTATCCAGCTGCTCTAATTTTTGTTGATATAACAGGTGGGGATATTTGAAAGCATATGATTTATGAATAGCAGACAAGCGATTTTTCTCTGTTTCAATCCGCTGATTAGAGTAACGAATCAGCTTCGTTTCCATTATAGTAATCCGTTCTGCAATATCACTTACCCTTGGCGCTGCCATTTCTGCTGCCCCAGTAGGAGTAGGAGCTCTTAAATCAGCTACAAAATCACTGATCGTTGTATCTGTTTCATGGCCAACAGCTGAAATAATCGGTATTTTAGAAGCATAGATAGCTCTTGCGACTATTTCTTCATTAAATGCCCATAATTCTTCAATAGATCCACCGCCCCGACCGACAATTAAGACATCAATCGGATACTCATTTGCTTGTTCAATCGCTTTTACGATAGAGGGTGCTGCCTGTTTCCCTTGAACTAAAGCCGGAAAGATCAAAATTTCCCCAATTGGATAACGCCTTTTTAAGGTCGTAATAATATCGCGAATCGCAGCTCCAGTTGGAGACGTAATCACTCCAATTTTAGCCGGAAACAGGGGGATTGGCTTTTTATACATCCTTTGAAAGAGTCCTTCTTGCTCGAGCTTTTTCTTCAACTGCTCAAATGCAATAAAGAGCTCTCCAATCCCATCAGGCATCATTTCTTTTATGTACATTTGATATCCGCCGGTAGGTTCATAAACACGTATTTCTCCTCGCAACAGAACCTTCATCCCGTTTTCAGGAGTAAACGCGAGCGATTGTGCAGATTTAGCAAACATCACCGCATTAATTCTTGATTTATCATCCTTTAATGTCAAGTACATATGACCGCTGGAATGCTTTTTGAAATTTGATATTTCTCCCTTTACATAAATATCCGCAAGATGAGGATCTGCATCAAATTTTCGTTTAATATACTTGGTTAAGGCGGCCACAGTTAAATATTGATTTTTCTCCATTTTATATATGGCCTCCTTCTTCGAATTATTATTTTACACATAAAAAAGCTGCCGTAAATGTTATTATAGCAATTTTCGGCAGCTTTTTATAATCATACTCTTTATTATTTTACAAAGATTTTTTAGCAACTTGAACCGTATTATACATGAGCATCGTAATTGTCATCGGACCAACACCACCGGGAACAGGCGTGATATAAGATGCTTTGTGTATGACATCATCAAAATCGACATCACCGCATAATTTATTCGATTCATCCCTGTTCATACCAACATCAATTACTATAGCGCCTTCTTTTATATCATCCGCTTTAATCATTTTAGCAATTCCCACCGCTGCAATCAGGATATCGGCCTGCTTAGTGAAGTGTCTCAGATCGACTGTTTTTGAATGACAATAGGTTACGGTCGCATTCTCATTTAAAAATAGCTGTCCGACAGGTTTGCCGACAATATTACTTCGACCCACAACCACAACATGTTTACCGGCAATCTCAATTCCTGTTTTTTGTACCATTTTTAATATCCCAAATGGTGTACAAGGCATCAATGCCTCCTGCTTGGTCATCATTCGGCCAATATTAATTGGGTGAAAACCATCTACATCCTTAGCAGGATCAATCGTTTCAATTACCCGTTTTTCATCAATATGCCCCGGTAAAGGTAACTGAACTAAAATCCCATGGATATCCGGACGATGATTCAGCTCTACAAGCTTATCAAGAAGCCTGTCTTCGGAAATAGATGCAGGGTAGGTGATCAACTCGGATTTCATCGCCAATTGTTCACATGCTTTTTCTTTATTTCGCACATATGTTTGCGATGCCTGATCGTCACCGACCAGGATAACCGCAAGACCTGGTATAATGCCGTTTTCTTTTAATAATTCAACTTCACTTGCAATCTCTTCGCGGATTGTTGCTGATATCGATTTCCCGTTAAGTATCTGTGCCGGCATGACAGCAGCTCCCCCTTAAAATCTTATCATCTTTTCTATTTATAAAGATTCTTTTATCTTGGATAATACTGCATTAATAAACTTCGGAGACTGATCATCCCCAAATAGTTTAGCTAATTCGATTGCTTCGTTAATGGCAGCGTTCTGCGGAACTTCTTCGTTGAATAACAGTTCGTATGTAGTTATTCTTAAAATATTACGATCTATATTAGAAAGACGGTCCAATTTCCAATTCTCTAAATTGGATATAATAAGACTATCTATCTTTTCCAACTGATCTGTCGTTCCATTTACCAATTGAACCAAATAGGGATCTGCCTCTGATTCTTCCACCACATGTTCTATAGCTAGTTCTCTTTCTACTTTCCCAACGTCTATTTGAAAAAGAGCTTGAAGAGCTTTTTCTCTTGCCTCTCTGCGTTTCATGAATAATTCTTACTCCTTTACTTTCGAAAAGTACACTAAACTTTGTGCACCTCGTATCATATATGAAATCATACCACATCATGACAAGTAAAGGTAGTATAGTAACATCATTTAAAGATTGTCATTAAGTGATTTACTATTAACTTACCTGCAGATGCGAACGACATCTTAGGTCTCCCATTATTTCCTTTATAGTGAACTATATACAAAATTTGTTTCCAAAAAATAAAAGCACTCAGTATGGCTGATCTACCCCAAGAAAGTTAGATGAATACCTAACTTAATATAGGGAAGTTCAGTTCTGAGTGCTTTTTAGTCGGTGCGTCAGTGCCACAATGAGGGCAGCCTATACACCATTAGTTATACAATTATTTAGATTGTATCCTGGTAATCTGATTCAGCTTTAGCTGTTTCAAATTGAATGCCAACAATATGAATATTCACTTCAGTTGCTTCAAGAGCAGTCATATTTAATAATGTTTGGCGGATATTCTCCTGTGCTTCCTGAGCTACTTTCGGGATAGATACACCGAATTTCACAAGGCAATAAACATCAATTTTAATGCTGTCCTCATTAAGTTCAACTTTTACACCTTTGCCATGATTCTTTTTACCAAGCTTTTCTACAACACCTGAAGCAAAATTACCTCGCATTTGGGCAATTCCTTCTACTTCACTTGCTGCTATACCAGTGATCACCTCAATAACTTCAGGGGCAATTTCAACCTTGCCCAATCCATCATCATAGCTCTCTAAATCTACTGTTTGATTTTGTTCCATGTCATACACCTCCAAATCTTCTACCTCTATTATGGATTCATAACGTCATAAGTTTCAAGAAATTTTGTGTTAAAATCTCCAGAAACAAAAACATCATGGTTCATTAACCTTAAATGAAAGGGTATGGTTGTTTCAATACCTTCGACTACAAATTCTGATAATGCACGTTTCATTTTTTGAACAGCTTCGTCTCTCGTTGGAGCATGGACTATCAATTTTGCTACCATAGAATCGTAATATGGAGGAATAAAATAGCCTGTATATGCTGCCGAATCAACCCTTACGCCAAATCCACCTGGGGGTAAATACATTTCCACTTGACCCGCTGACGGCATAAAATTTTTATTCGGATTTTCCGCATTGATTCTGCATTCAATTGCCCAACCGTTAAATTGAACATCATTTTGCTCAACCGATAATTTTTCACCGGAGGCTACTCTGATTTGCTCCTTAATTAAATCAATTCCAGTCACCATCTCTGTAACAGGATGTTCAACTTGAATCCTTGTATTCATTTCCATGAAATAAAATTTTCGCTTGTGATGATCGAAAATAAACTCAACTGTTCCCGCTCCGGTATAATCGACAGCTTTTGCTGCAGTCACTGCCGCTTCGCCCATTTCGGCTCTCATTTCACTATCAATTGCAGGCGAAGGTGTTTCTTCTACGAGCTTTTGCATTCTTCTTTGAATTGAACAATCTCTTTCACCTAGATGGATGACATTCCCAAACGTGTCCCCTAAAACCTGAATTTCAACATGGCGGAAATCTTCAATAAATTTTTCAATATAAACACCGGGATTGCCAAAAGCAGTTAATGCCTCTTGGCGGGTAATGCGAAAACCTTTTAGCAGATCGGCTTCATCTCTTGCTATTCGAATCCCTTTACCGCCGCCCCCGGCAGTCGCTTTAATAATGACCGGATATCCGATGTCAGAAGCAACCTGAATGGCAGCATCTTCATCATCCACAATTCCTCTCGAACCTGGCACTACCGGTACACCGGCCGCGCGCATGGTCTCTCTAGCTACATCCTTTGTACCCATTTTTGAAATAGCATCCGCTGACGGGCCAATAAAAATCAGATGACATTCTTTACACATTTCGGCGAAATCAGCATTTTCGGCTAAAAAGCCGTAGCCTGGATGAATAGCATCACATCCTGTTAATTTTGCCAGACTGATTATATTTACCTTATTTAAATAACTGTCCTTAGAGGCAGTGGGCCCAATACAGTAGGCTTCATCCGCAATTTGTACATGCAGGGCAGTTTTATCAGCTTCAGAATAAACAGCTACCGTTTCAATATCTAATTCCTTGCAGGCGCGGATAATTCGAACGGCAATTTCACCACGGTTTGCAATTAGTACTTTCTTTATCATGAGTCGGTTCCTCCTATTCGGCTTTTACTAAAAACAGAGGTTGACCGTATTCAATCAATTGGCCATCTTCCACCAATACTTCCACAATCTCACCGGAAACTTCAGCCTCAATTTCATTAAACAATTTCATCGCTTCCACAATGCAAACAATTGTATCCTTCTTAACTTTTTCACCAATTTTTATGTATGGGTCTTCATCAGGCGATGATGCTCCATAAAATGTGCCAACCATTGGCGAAGTAATCTTGTGAAGGTTGGATGGTTGTTCTGTTTTTTCTCCCACAACAGGCGGTTTCTCTTCTATACTCTCAGATTGAACCTCTTGTTTAGATACAGATTGTACTGCCGGTGCAGGCACTGGTGCATCTGTTGGTTGTATACTGTTTTCTAATCCAGTACTTTTAATAATTTTTATTTTTGTACCCTCTTGTTCAAACTCAAACTCATTAATAGTTGTTTGGTTAATTAATTTTATAATTTCTCTTATTTCCTGTACTTTCATCAGGAACCACCCCTCCTATTTATGACCAGATACTAATATAATACTATAATAGCTGGTAGAAATTCAATTTTGATAAATAGATACCCCTTTTGCAAGTTTCTAATTTTTGTTAAAAAGATTATTAAAAAAATCCAGTTATTCAGTCTGTATGCGCATACAAAACTTACTCTAGCTGCTTGATTCGGCAATGAAGTGAGTAGTTTATTTCCTCAAAAAAAGCATTTAAATTTCACTAGTAAAATCTCTATAGATCAATTTAGAAGCTTTCCTAATTTAACTCCCTCCTCTGCTTTCTCTTATGGCAGGTTATTTACAAGTTCGATAAAAACACCTCACAATCCTTTTTATTTACATATAAAATTATTGGATTGTTTACTAAAACTAATAATCCCACCCTGAGATGAGCTACGTTAAATATCTGTAAAACTATATAAACAGAATTTTGACGGCCTGCTTTTAAAGAGTTTCCTAATCTCTCTGGACGTATTCCAGATAACCACAGATTACCTAAAATCTTTTTCAGATACGTCAGCTTGTCCGATTCCATTTTTATTTACTGATAGATACACATACTTGCTTCTTCCTGCCAATACTAACATTATGAAAACACTGTTCACCTGATTACGCTCCATCATATGCCGGCAGATCTGATTTGAATTATATAAACTAGCAATTATGGAGGGGAATTGGCTTTTAAAACTTTCCTTACACCAAAAACGATATCGGCAGCTCACCGATATCGTTTTATAGATTGGTACTATTTTTCCGGTTGAAATTCAACAGCAACTGCATTTGTTTTGCCAATTTCTTTTGTGACCATTTGGATAATTTCATTTGCAGCCCCTGCATCCTGTTTATCAGCTTTTACGGTAATTTGAATTTGATCACCATCAGCCCTTACCAATGCGTCTTTATAACCAAGTGCAATAATCATCGTCTCTAGCATATCCTCTTTTGTGGACATTTCGGCCAATGCCTCAATCTGTGCGTGTGCTTCCACTCTCTCTTCTTCCGATAAATCGCTTGAAGCGACTTTATTTGTCAGTTCCTCTTTCTGCCTGCTTCTTTCATCATTCAGATCAATACGCATCGCTTCAAAAATAGAATCACTTGATTCATTTGTTATAACTGTGGAAGACTCTTCATTTTCAGTTGAATCTTTAGACGAATTTGTATTTGTATTTGTTTTTTCTTTCGTAGTCTGAGTATCCTGTTCCTGATTTACCGCTGTATCCTGTGGTGTTGTTATATAATATACACTTAGCACCGCCACCAAACTTAACATCGTCAATAACCAAACTGTTTGCTTTCTTAACAACATATTTTTCCTCCTTAAAATCCTTATTTTTTAGCTGATACGGCTACACGGTGACTTGGTACATCCAGCACCCTGGTTACCGCATCAATGATTTCCTTTTTTACACGAACATCATCTGCTCCCTTTGCCACAATTAATACTCCACGAATAGCCGGTTTCTTCGTTTCTCTAACCAGAGGAACCTCTTTATCCCCTTCGCGTATAATCACAATCTTTTCATCTGTTGAAAAATCCTCAACCTTTCTCTGCCCGCCATCACGGTCTGTTTCTTCTGTTGTTTGGCGCTGCGCGACTGAATTCTTTTCGTAAACCTTTGTTTCTGTTGCGTCAATATTGACGATAACGGATACATTTGATACCCCTTGCATCGTTTCCAATGTACCCTTCAATTCACTTTCATACATTTTTTCAATATCTCCGATTGATCCAGACTTTTTTGATGAAGTTGATTTCCAGGTCGTGACCGCTTCCTCTTCTTTCTGATTTTGCGTAGAACTCGCTTGAAAAACTTTATTTGTTTGTCCATTTTCAGAGGTGGGTTTATTCGTAAACATGCTTGCCACCATCAGTAATATACCGGCAATTAAAATAATGGCAAGATACCGATATGTTTTCTTTTGTTTGCCTCCCTCATCTCCTTTGGACAATAAGTCCTTAATCTTTTGAATCCAATCATTCTTCAAAGCCCATCACCCCCTTCATTTAATCCGATTACAATTTTATTTGAATCGATCCCCCATATATTAGATAGTATTGTGGATAGTTCGGATGACGGTATATCATTCATATTGGTTTGTTTCTGATCAATGTTAATATCAATTTTTTCTACGGGCTGCACAACCTCTGAGCTGGACTCTTGGCTTTCTGCCACAAATACGTGTATGGTTTCAATATTTTCTACATTCATTTCTCCATTCTTATCCAAAAGTGTAATTGTAATATCTTGAATGGCATAATTACTTTGGTCCATCAGCTCCTTTTCTGCTTCATTCTTTAATTGGACAGCCATATGTTCCAATATATATGCCTGCTGTGTCTCTTCTATTTCTCTTTTCTTACTTTCCATTGAATTTTCTAATTTTGGATTTTTCCATGTACTGCTCTGCATGATTTTTTCCTGAATGTTACTTGTAAAATTTTTATTAAAAATAGATAGAATGGGAGCGATGAAAACAGCGATCAAAAGTAACCCGATAACTAGCTTTGTATATTTCTGCATGGTCGAGTTTGGGAGAAGCATGTCCAAAATGATCGCAAATAAGATAAAAACGATTATATTAGTTACCCAGTCAGTTAAAATACTCATTCATTCAGCCTCCTATCGAACCATCATCGTGATATTTCCTGCAGCCACGATTACAGTAACAGTCAGGAAGAACATAAGGCTGACAATGGCCAATGCAGCGAAAACGAAAATGATATTTTTACTGATGATCTCGAGACACTTAATCATCTGCCCAGCTCCAAGCGGTTGTAAAATCGCTGCAGCCACCTTATATACCATGGCGATTAACAATATCTTTAAAGCTGGAAAAGCTGTCATAATCAATAGAATGACCACACCCGCTATCCCAACTGTATTTTTTAAGAGGAGAGATGCTCCAATTACGGTATCAGCTGCATCGGTAAACATCCTTCCAACTACCGGAATAAAATTCCCAGTCACAAATTTTGCTGTTCTGATCCCAATTCCATCCGCCACTGCAGTTGATACTCCTTGCACGGAGATCACTCCTAGAAATACGGTCATGAAGATACCCAGCAATCCCACACTCCAGGTTCGTAATAATCCAGCTAATTGAGTGACCTTGTAGTGCTCAGAAAGCATGCTGACTATGCTTAGCAGAGTCGATAGAAATAACATCGGCAAAACAATATATTCAATTAACGCTCCACTCGTATTCATTAAAAACAGGAGCATCGGATGAAAGAATGCTGATGACAGAACACCTCCAGAGCTTGCGATTAGCGCAAGCAATAAAGGGATTAAGGCAACCAGAAAATCCGTGATGGCGGCAATCGTATCTATCACATAATCAACTGCTACATAGAAGCTATTCAGTGCAATAATCATCAAAACCATAAAGACAATTGCATTTGCCACTTTACTGACAGATGTTTTTTCAAATGTGCTTTGCAATGTTTGCAGAAAGACACTGAATACAGTCAACAGAATGAGCGTTCCGAGTAATTTTCCATTAGCAATAATTTCATGGAAGATGAATTTGAGAATACCACTGAGCCATTCTTTTAAAGAGAATTTTTTCTCTCCACTTATAAAATCTACAAAGCTTCCTTTTTGGGACTCAGGCAAAAAACCTCCATATTCCTCGTAAACCGAATCCCAAAATTGTTTTAAATCATCAAGAGGAATATCGCCCACATTAAATGTTTCAACAGCCTGCGTTTCTTCTGGCAAATCAGTAGAGGTGGGAGAGGCTTGAGTTGTTTGGCCATTGCTTAAGCTAAGAATTAGAAATAGAATGATGATACTTGTCCACTTTAATTGCTTCATTTATTCTTCAGCCCCTTTAAACCTTTCACCACAATGATTAGTTAGGAATCATCTGAATGACACTTTCAATAATGACCGTTAAAATTGGAATGGCCATCGTGAGGATAATAATCTTTCCAGCCAATTCAATTTTTGAAGCAATTGCACCCTGCCCAGCATCTTTTGTTATTTGTGATGTAAATTCAGCGATATAGGCAATTCCAATGATTTTCAAAACTGTTTGTAAGTAAATCATATTCACATTTGCATTAACGGCCAATTGCTGAATCATTTGAATGATTTCGTAGATTTTATCTATCAGAAAAAGAAATATAGCGCTTCCGACAAATACAACAAGTAAGAAAGCTAAATTTGGCTTTTGTTCCTTGATGATCATTGCCAGAAATGCTCCAACCAGTGCAACACCCGTTATCTGCAACATTTCAATGGCTCATCACCCCAATATTCCTATTGAAATAAAAACACGGATTTAATTCGATCAATCAACTGACCTACCACCTGTGCCACATTAAATAAGATATAAATAAAACTCACCAATATGACCCATTGTGAATATTCCTTCTTGCCCACCTGATCAAGAATCGTATGAATGAACGCAACAATCAGCCCGACCCCTGCAATTTTAAAAATAATATCGATATCAATCCCCATAACCCACTATCCTCCCTCTCGCTACATCATTAAAATGGCAATGAGCAGACCTGCAAAAAAACCTAGACTTCTGGCCATTTTGTCGTATTTCACCTGCTTATCAACGGCATCTGCTTCCTCCCTCTCGAGATGAACCAATGCCAACTGAATTTGTTTTTGCTGGCTCTCCCGATCATGTCTACCTAATGTTTCTCCGAATTGGAGAAGGATATCTATTTCTTTTTGCTGTAGTTCTGATTGTTTTCTTACCACTTCAAGACTTTCACCCCATGCTGCCGACACAGATTGATTGGCTGAGCCGAGCCTGCCTGCAAAGTCCGTAAAAAGAATCGAAACTGGAGCAGGAATTTGTTTCGCCAGTGTTAATACCGCTTCTTTTAAGGGAGAATGCCCATACATAATTTCAGCTTCCAAAATTTGAAGTGCCGCTCGTAAATCACGGATATGTTTAGGTCTGGTGATTAATTTTTTAGAAACTTCAAAGCCGATAAGGGATGTAGCTATAACAATTAAAACTGCACCTAAAATTTTAATCATATTCTCACTCTTTCCCCATCAAATAGCACCTTGCCTGTACGATCTTTTATTTTTGATATACATCCTGGCCGATCTATTCTCTTGAGTTCCACAATTCTCTCAAAATTAGCTTCCTGTACGATGTTTTTCATGATGGGTCTGGCTAATATATCATCAAGCGAATGTCCATGCGCCGTTATAAAGAGCGTTATACCAGCGTTTACGGCTTCCATCATCGCCTCAGCATCTTCTATTCTTCCGATTTCATCGGCCGCAATGATTTCCGGGCTCATAGATCTAATCATCATCATCATTCCTTCAGCCTTTGGGCAGCCATCAAGCACATCTACTCTGATACCGAAATCCATTTGTGGAACTCCTTGAACACATCCAGCAATTTCAGATCGCTCATCTACAATCCCCACTTTCATCGCACGGATCGGATAGGAGCGATCTCCACTGGAAGCATAGCGGGCTAGATCTCTTAAAAATGTTGTTTTCCCCGTTTGCGGCGGTCCGATAATCAGAGTCGATAGCCAACGATTATGATATAAATACCGAACCCATTCATTTACCAACCCCTTCTTTTGTCTGGCAATCCGGATATTAAAAAAAGTGATATCTCTAAGTCCCTTCACTCTTCCATTTTCCAGAATAACTCTCCCTGCCAAACCAATACGATGTCCTCCCTGAACGGTTATATAACCGCGTTTTAACTCTTCCTCGAGCATATAAAAGGAAAACTGGCTGACTTTATTAAGAAATAAATCTGCATCCTCCCGTAATACAGGCTTATGCCCATACGAGATTCGATTTCCGAACATGACTTCAAGCGGTCTTCCAACTCTAATTCTTATTTCTTCAATATCCCCCGGGTTTTTGGCTATTTCTTTTAGCTCTGCGCCAATAGCCGGAGGTAATAATTCAATGATTGAATCCATATCTCTCCCTCGCCTGGTCTGTCATTATTTAAAATGTATTCATGGACAGGCCGTTTATGACTTTTTTAGAAACAAACGCGCGGTTAAATGACTATAACCGTAAAATAAAAATCTCTTTAGATTCGGAAAAAGGTATAGAGATAGAAGAATCCAGTAAATTAATTGGAATGGCGGAACTAAGGAAAGGTGGAATTGGATGACGGGGTTGTTCACTATATATTTTGGCTTAAACAAAAAACTCCCGGGAATTTATTCCCGGGAGTCTTTACACCTATTTATTAACCTCTTGATACATAAGATGCATCAGAAGTATTGATGATCAGTTTGTCACCTTCATTTACAAAGAAAGGAACTTGAACAGTAAGACCAGTTTCAACAGTAGCTGGTTTCGTACCGCCTGATGCTGTATCACCTTTGATACCTGGTTCTGTTTCAGTTACTACCAATGTAACAGTTGTTGGAAGCTGAACGCCAAGTGTTTCCGTTTGGAACATCATGATAGACACTTCCATGTTTTCTTTCAAGAATTTCAATTCATATTCGATTTGCTTAGATGACAATTCGATTTGATCATATGTTTCGTTATCCATAAACACATGATTATCTCCACTTGCATATAAGTATTGCATTTTACGGTTTTCGATATGTGCTTTAGCAACTTTTTCACCAGCACGGAAAGTTTTCTCCTGGATAGCACCTGTACGAAGATTACGTAATTTAGAACGTACAAACGCAGCTCCTTTACCAGGTTTTACGTGTTGGAATTCAATTACTTGCCAGATACCGCCATCCACTTCAATTGTTAAACCAGTTTTAAAATCATTAACAGAAATCATACAATATAGCCTCCTACAGCCTTATAAAATAAGTAAATCTTTCGTTGAATGAGTAAAGGTTTCGTTAGAATCATCCGTAATAAGGAGATCATCTTCAATTCTTACTCCTCCAACTCCAGGTAAATAAATACCAGGTTCACAAGTGACAGTCATGCCTTTTTCCAAAATAATATCAGATTTAGCAGAAAGTCCAGGACCTTCGTGCACTTCAAGCCCAATCCCATGTCCAAGGGAATGACCGAAGTATTCCCCATATCCTTTGGCAGCTATGATATCTCTTGCAAGAGCATCTGCTTCGCGACCTGTCATACCCGGTTTAATATGCTCCATTGCATACAACTGAGCTTCCAGGGTAACATCATAGATTTTCTTTAATTCATCAGTTGGGTTACCGACCGCCACTGTACGTGTAATATCAGATATATACCCATTATAAAGGGCACCGTAATCCATTGTGACAAAATCGCCTTTTTCTATTACTTTTTCTGTTGCAACACCGTGCGGCAATGCAGAACGTGCACCAGAAGCGACAATGATATCAAATGATGATGAAGTAGCCCCTGCTTTACGCATAAAGAATTCTAATTCATTTGATACTTCTATTTCAGTTAAACCTGGACGAATATACTCAATAATATGTTTAAATGCAGCATCTGCTATGTCTGCTGCTTCCTTTAATATCTTAATCTCTTGCGGTGTCTTAATCAAGCGCAATTTTTCAACAACATTGGAAACAGGAACAAGTTCACCTTCCACAACTTTTTCATATAACTTATAGGTAGCATAAGTAAGGTCATCCTGTTCAAACCCGATTTTTTTTGCATTCATTTCCTTCAATTGAGCCGCTATCTCATCTTGAATTGGTCCGCTATGTTTGACAATCTCAAATCCAACTGCCTGTTTACCCGCTTGCTCCACGTATCTAAAATCTGTAATAAATTTTGCATCCTTCTGGGAAATTACGACTACTCCCGCTGTTCCAGTAAAGTTAGAAATATATCTGCGGTTATATGGGTTTGTAATAATGATAGCATCAATATGTTCCTGACTTAATCTTTCACGCAATCTCTGAATTTTTTCCATTGAATAGACCTCTCCCTCATGATTAAGTAGTCAATAAAGCACGTAACGCCAATTCATAGCCATTCAACCCAAGCCCTACAATTTGACCCTTCGTGACAGGGGCAGTGACAGATTGATGACGAAAAGGTTCTCTGGCATGGACATTTGAAATATGTACTTCTATTACCGGAACTGAAATAGAGGCGATCGCATCCCGTATCGCATAGCTGTAGTGCGTAAATGCCCCTGGGTTTAAGATAATCCCTGAAGCCGAGTTTGTTTCCGCCTCATATAGCCTATCTATTATCGCTCCTTCGTAATTGGATTGAAAACACACCAATTGCGCCCCGAGTTTTATAGACTGAGTCGCTAACGACTCTTCAAGATCTGCAAGAGTCGTTCTTCCATAAATCTCGGGCTCTCGAAACCCCAGATAATTTAGATTTGGTCCGTTGATTAAATAAATTTTTTTATCCATAACCAGGCTCCCGTGTTTTAAAGTGATACTTTCAATTTTAACACAAGAGTGAAAAATTCGACTACCTATTACTGGACGGAATCCACTTTTACTTTCTTTCCTTCCTCTGCCTCTAGTTTCCGTTCATGATATTCAAAACTAATGGAGTACCCGACAAATAGTCCGTACAAGACAAAGATACATAGTGTCGTTACAATGGTATCCGCTGATAGTTCCCCAACCGTTTTCATTCCTGGAAATAATGGCCTTAATACAAGGAATGAAAGACCCCACAGAGCAATCCCATAAACAATACCAATCCAATAAGATTGCATCTTACGAAAAATAAAGGAGTAAACATAAGCAAAGAGCATAGAAATAAGACACAGGCATAAAATTGACAGTACCACGCCCATCCACCCTTTAACAAAATCGGCTTTCACCCATGTGCGAAGAAGAAATGTTGGACCTATTTCCGTAAAATGAAAATAGTGACAGATTTGAAAAATCGCACCCCAAAGCAATCCTCCATAAAATCCAACTGAATTAATTACACCATAATAGCCCATCGGCTTTTTCAGCTTTTCTTTTGCTGTTTCCATATCCAATCACCTCACAACTGCTAGTATGTGCGAAATAGACAAAGTTCATAAGAGAAATGGAAACAATCACTAGTGAAATAGAGAAAAATTCTGTAGAATAGATAATATAGACAACTTAACCATTATGGAGTGATGAATAAATTGGATAATAAGCCAATCTACGGCGGACAGGCTGTATTAGAAGGTGTAATGTTTGGAGGCAAACATTGTACCGTTACAACCATTAAACGAAAAGATGGATCATTCGATTCCTATGCATTGCCAAAAACAAGCCATCCCCTGCTGATAAAATTAAAAAAGATTCCGTTTCTGCGTGGTATTGTGGCTTTATTAGAATCCAGTGCAATCGGCTCCAAGCATTTATCTTTCTCTACAGATCGATATGACGTTGACCCAGCAGATGACCATAAGATTGAAGAAGAAGAAACGTCTAAACTGGGTATGATTTTGGGCGTAGCAGGCATTGGGATTTTATCCTTTATACTCAGTAAATTACTTTTTACCGTAGTACCAATATTTTTGGCTGTTATTTTTAAGAGCATAGCACCCGGAGAAACAGTACAAGTATTATTAGAAGGTTTTTTCAAACTCACATTATTATTACTATATATCTATATCGTATCGTTAACACCGCTCGTAAAAAGAGTCTTTCAATACCATGGGGCAGAACATAAGGTTATCAACGCATTTGAAAGCAATAAGGAATTAACGGTGGAAAATGTTCGTAACGCATCTAGATTGCATTATCGATGCGGAAGCAGCTTTATTTTATTCACCGTATTTGTTGGAGTTTTTCTATATATGTTCGTTCCTTCTGATGTCCTTTATATTCGTATTTTAAACCGAATTGCCTTAATACCAATTGTCCTAGGTGTATCATTCGAAGTACTGCAGTTAACCAATAAAGTACGTAACGTTCCTGTATTGCGCTTTTTAGGTTATCCGGGACTATGGTTGCAGCTTTTAACGACAAAGGAACCAAGCGATGAACAAATTGAGGTAGCCATCGTATCATTTAACAAAATGCTCGAAACTGAAAATAACTACAAACAAGGTTTACTCGAAGAAAAAATAGTGTAAAGAATAATAAAAGAAAAATAATTTCCTTGCTTATTGTTTATTTTTTCCTAAATATGCCAATGATGCTCTTAAAGGAGGTGCTTTCTGTGAATCGTAAGAATTCGATGATTATTATTTATATCCTTCTTGGTTTCGCAGCTTTGGGGTTAATTTCCACTTTGATAAATAACCCGTTCGAACTAATTAAAAACGTACTCATTGGAGCCGCTGTTGTTGGGTTGATTTATTTTGTTATTACACGATTCAGGAATGGTAACTCGGGTGGAGAGTATCAGGCATACAGGAAAGCAGCCCGAAAAACAATCAAGAAGAAACGTAAACATGAAATGATTAAAACAAAAAGAAGCAAACATAATACACATGGATTAACTGTCATTTCTAAAGAACAGCTGATTAACAGACCTAAGAAAAAGTCAGATGTCAAACTGACTGTCATAGAAGGAAAGAAAGCACGTAAAAAAAACCGGGCCCTTTTTTAAAGAGTTCGGTTTTTTACGTGCTTTCGTTAAAGAACAATATGATTGATACTTTAATCCTTATTTCACCTAACGGGTAAAATTAGAATAATAAGCTAGGGTGATTATAATAAAGGATAATCCATAAGTTATAGATTAAAAGTTTAACTGATAAATTGACTTATTTAAATTCTCCACGATACAACCATGGAAAAAGGCCATCTAAAAATCGTTCAGTTGCCGGCATAAAATAGGAACCATAATGATAGTCAGGATCAAGAGTCGTAATAATCCAAGTGCCCTTAGTTGATTGTTCATCTATATACAGTACAGATCCGCCATCATCCGTAGCTATAAGTGTGGTAGCATGCTCTGGTGGCCAAAATACTCCGTGTTGATGCCATGTTGAATCCTCAAGCGTAATATACTTAAAAAATTCATGGTCATCATTTTTAGTTACTAACCCACTATTTGCATTTTCTTCAAGCCACCACCAAAAATTCGTCTCGCGTTCTTCCCATTTTTGATTAGGGAGCCATTCCCATGGCTGTGGACCCATAGCCACAATAATACCGCCCTGATCAGCAAACTCATAGAACTTCTCTTTATTATCAAGCAGTATTTGACCATTTAATTGAGAAGGAACAATCAACACATCAAATCCTGTTAAATCAAAATCTTTCAATTCAAGCTGATAAATAAGAGAGTCTATGAATTGCGCATACTTTGGCTCATGAAAAGTTCTATAATGCGGCGCATGCCCGCCATAAATCACAGCTATTTTTCTCATTATGCCTCAACTCCTTTGGTGCGTACTATTTCCTTCTTAAGAACCTCTATAAAATGAGGAGTTATTTGATTTGTTGTGTTTTTCCGCTGACCATATCCTAATAAACTCCTGCCAGCATGAACAATAACTGTCCCATTCGTTGTTTCACGATCAATGTACGTAATGGCCTTACCATCTGTAAATGTTAGGCAAATCTCCGCATGTTTCGGTGGCAAATAAAAACCTCTTGCAAAGAAACCTGCAACACCCTTCGTATATACCATATCCTCTACTTTTACACCTTTAAAAATCGGTGAATCCTCAGGAACCTCTACTAGGTAATCCTGATGGCCGCGAATCTTCTTCGGCATCATTGGCGTACAGCCTGGCAGCCATTCTCTGAATAAGTGGCCACAAAAGACAACAATCTTTCCTTCGTTTAAGAATTGCTCTATTTTTTCTTTATGTTTATACAAATACTCCTGATCTGCAAAATCCGTAATAACCAAAACTTTGTATGGAGCCAATTCAATGTTTGCAAACTCATATTCCATTAATTTAGTATGTTGACCGGATGATAATTCTGTTTTATAACCAAATGCATGATTCGGACATAGTTCCAGTATTTTAAGTTCCATTGTATCTCCTCCTTGTGTTGAGTAATCTAGCTTCAACTCCTAACTCCTCGAGTCATAAGTGTAGCCACTACAGGAGGAAAGATCACCTCCCTACGTGCCTCCTCTTATGCTTGTCGGAGCTGGGCAGTCGTTTCAGCTTTTTGCGCAATCTAGCTTCAACGGCTAGAAGCTCAGGACATAAGCATAGTCTCTGCGGAGGGCTACAGGACGTAGGTCACGAAGGCGTTGCCACACGATGTGGCGCTCTTAGCCTTTGTTCCTTAAAGCCTTCCCCTACGAGCCTCTGTCTTATGCTCTTCGCGGGCCTACAGGATGTAGGTCATGAAGACGTTGCCACACGACGTGGCGCATTTAGTCTTCGTTCCTTAAATCAGCCGTCTCAGCTTTTTATTTAATCCAGCTTCAGGGCCTAGCCGCTCGAGGTCGTAAGAATAGCCACTACGGAGGCCAACACGATGTTGGTCACAAAGACGTTACCACAGGATGTGGTGTCTTTAGTCTTTGTTCCATCAAACACTCTCCCTGCGCACCTCCTCTTATGCTCTTCGCGGGCCTACAGGATGTAGGTCATGAAGACGTTGCCACACGACGTGGCGCATTTAGTCTTCGTTCCTTAAATCAGCCGTCTCAGCTTTTTATGTAATCTAGCTTCAACGGCTAGAAGCTCAGGACATAAGCATAGTCTCTGCGGAGGGCTACAGGACGTAGGTCACGAAGGCGTTGCCACACGATGTGGCGCTCTTAGCCTTTGTTCCTAAAAACCTTCCCCTACGAGCCTCTGTCTTATGCTCTTCGCTTCTGGGCAAGCCGTTTCAGCTTTTTATTCAATCTAGCTTCGACTCCTAGGAGCTCGAGTCATAAGCAAATACTCTGCGGGGAAGAACTTTCCCTTCGAGTATTCGTCTTATGCTCTTCGCTCCTGTTCAGTCGTCTCAGCTTTTTATTTTCAAAGTAGTAGCATGCCTCTACTAATTTTTTTGTGTAGGGATGTGTTGAGTGGTTTAGAACTTGAGAAGGAGGTCCGCTTTCGACAATGGTCCCTGTCTCAAGTACCATCATTCGATCTGCTACATTACCAACAGACTGAATTCGGTGCGTAATGTATAAAACAGACATATGGAATTCAACCTGAAATTTCTTTAATAGATTGATGATTAACTTTTCTGTTTGCGGATCCAGAGCAGATGTAATTTCATCGGCTATTAAAAGCTTAGGATTCATTAATAAAGCTCTAATAATAGCTAATCTCTGTTTTTGTCCTCCGGAACATTGGCTTGGTTTTTTTGCTAATAATTCCGTCGGTAAGTCCGCCTTAGCCATTAATTCTTTTATTTTCTTTTTTATTGATTCCGGCTTTTCCTTTTTAAGTACAAGCGGTTCCATTAAACTTTTCTCCATTGTCCAAAACGGGTTAAAAGAACGCTCCGGATTTTGATAAATATATTGAATCGTACAACATGGCTCTTTTTCAACAAGTCCGCTTGTCGGTGATTGAATTCCCATAATAATTTCAGCCGTTGTAGATTTACCTGACCCTGATTCTCCTATCAAACAAATAAATTCATTGCACAAAATCTCAAAATTGATTCCCCGAAGCACATCCTGATTTTGGTAGCTTTTATTTACATCTTGAACTCTTAACATTCATTGCACTTCCTTCATCAGTTGTTTATCACTTAAACTAAAAATCCGATCCGAGATTGCATACGCTACATCTAAATCATGCGTGATAAATAATAGACTGATCCCATGTGAACGGACTTTTTCCTCCAAGAGTTCCACTACTTCTTTTTTCAATATAGGATCCAGCGCACTTGTGCATTCATCTGCAATCACAAAAGCTGGTTTATTTACCAGAGAGAGTGCGATTAGAGCCCGGCTCAACATGCCGCCGGAGCACTCATGCGGATACTTGTCCAAAATGTTTTTATTTAACGCGACTTCCACAACACTCTTCTCAGCTTCCACAAGACTTATACCGGTTTCTAAAAACTGTTCTTTTATTTTTAATACTGGATTAAATGCCGCCCGTGCATCCTGATAGATAAATGAGCATGTTTTCCAGTAGTGCTTTTCTCTAAAGGATTTCTCGCGAACAGACTCACCGTCATATGTAACATCGCCAACCCAGTTCTCAGCCGGCAATAATCCGTACAAAGCTCTGGCTATCGTTGTTTTTCCACTGCCTGAAGGCCCAATCAAACTCACAATCTCTCCTCTTTTGATCGTAAGCTCGATATTTTCAACAATAGTAGTCTCGTCATATGTAACCTGCTCCAAGTGACAATATAAATCGCGAGACTTGCCGGTCACTGGTGTTGTACCCTTTTGTTTCTTTGTTTTTGAAGACTTCTTCTGTTTATCTTCCAATAAGAAAGCAAGCGAAACCGATGTGATGAGCAGCATAATCACTGGCGGCAATACAATCCATGTCCATTGGCCAGTTAAGAAAATAGATGTTTGTGTGAAAGCCATATTTAACATGCTTCCCCAAGATATCACATTCGGGTCACCCAAACCTAGGAATGCTAAACCTGCTTCTGTCAAAACAGCAGATTGAAATGTCATCACGAATTTAGTCTTTATGATGGGCTGCAATTGCGGAAGAATATGAGATTTCAATACATAAAAAGAACTGCCACCAAACAGCGCCGATGCTTTTACAAATTCTCTTTCTTTTAATGTTAAAACTGAGGATCGAATAATTCTCATATAACCCGGCCACGATAAAAGACTTAAAATGATTACAAGCTGAATTACACCAGAACCCGTAAAAGCAACAACCAATAATATCAAAAGCAAATTTGGAAGCACTAATAAAATATTGGCCAGCCCGTTAATGAATTTATCGAATTTCGGCAAATATCCCGCTGCCAGTCCCAGCAATACACTTAAAACTGTCGAACACAGAGCAATACAAAGTCCAATTAAGACACTTGTACGGGTTCCATATAATAATTGGCTAAATATATCCTGACCTAAACGATTTGTACCCAGCCAATGCTCAGATGAAGGAGGTTCAAACAATCCTCCGCTATAATCCATTGCTGAATAAGGAGAAAGTAATGGACCAAAGAATGCCAACAGCATGACCACGGCTAAACAAAGTAAAGGGAACTTATAGAACTTTTTCAACATGTTTGCCCCCTCTAACACGTGGATCTAGTTTAGGATAAATAGAATCTGCCAGTGCATTGCAAATCAAAATCATAACAGCAAATAATAAAAACAGACCATGCATCAATGGGTAATCCCGTGAAAGAATGGACTCTTTTAATAACTGCCCAATTCCCGGGTAAGAAAATAACGTCTCTACAAAGATTGCTCCTGTAAAGGTGTAGCCAATTCTTATCATAATCAGAGTAAATATAGGTATTAAAACATTTTTAAACGCATGTCTGAAAACTAACCGGATTTCCCTGACGCCCTTCATCTTCGCAAATTCAATGTAAGGTGAGGAAGCTACCTGAATCGTTTCATTACGCACGAGTAAATAGATCCTTGTCAGGTTTACCATGGTTAATGTCACTATTGGTAAAATAGCATACTTAGCCGCATCATTAACTTTTACCCATATTGATTCGCTATCCATAAACGGTGTATGGGCTCCGCTCATTGGAAGCATATCCAGCATAACTCCAAACACAATAAGCAATAGCATACCGAATAAAAATTCGGGTAAAGCGCCAATTGCCAGCATTGTTGACATGAATGTTTTATCACCTTTTTTATGATGAACCCAACCCGATAGCAGTCCTAAAAAAATACCAATTACAATGGATAGAACAGAAGAAATTCCGACAATCCATAGCGTGTAAGAAATATGGTCCATTATGATATCATTAACAGGCAATTTATAAGTATATGAAAATCCAAAATCAAACTGTACGATGCCAACTATATAATCAATAAATTGTTCGGCCATTGAATCATTCAGCCCATAATATTCAATCATTGAATTCTTTTGTTGCTCTGTTAAAGTTGCACCACTTTCCTGCCCCTCTAAATATTCAAGAGGTCCCCCCGGCATTAGTCGAGGAAGAAAAAAATTTAAGAGAATCAAGATAAGAAGAAGAGAACCGTACAGCTTAAAAATTTTAATCATATTCAATAAACGCTGCCTTGTTATCTGTTAATGGAATTCCGTCTGAAATACCACCATATGTGTTAAACCATTCATCAAATACATTAGCATCATAAACAAAGTAGAACGGGCGATGGTAAATCACTAATGTAGGCAGCTCTTCAGCTAAAATATCCTGCATAGAATCAACTGTTTCGTTACGCTCTTCCCCTTCTTGAGACAGTTGTTTACTAGCCAACTCGTTAAATTCTTGATGATTGAATACAGCATTCCCAGCATATGCATTGCTTGCCTGACCAGAGAACCATAAGCGGAGGAAATCAGGATCCCCACTTAATCCAATGTGCCCTGTTAAAGCCATATCATATTTCCCTTCACTCATAGCAGTTGTAAAAGTAGCTGTATCTACTGTTTGAATTTGCAATTTCACCCCTACATCAGCAAGCATTGATCTCATTAATTCGGCTTCCTGAGGAGTAGAAGAAACCAGAAGTTTTAAGCTAAGCTCTTCTCGAACACCATTTTTATTTTTTTCATATCCGAGTGAATCTAACATTTCATTTGCTTGATCCACATCATAATCATATTTTTTTACATCTTCATTAAACCAATCCGAATCAGGTGGAATTACCCCTCCGCTACCAACAATGGTTTTGGAATTCCCCAATACTTTTTCTGCTATTTCACCTCGATTAAGTGCATAGGCAATTGCTTGACGTAGCCTTTTATCACTTAACTGTTCATTTTCCAAATTAAAAACAATACGAACTGCGCTTCCTGTTGGATTACTTTGAAGCGCTTTAAACCCTTGTTCTTCCATTTGCTTCACTTCTGTATAGTTATACGTCATGCCGCCGGTTATTTCCCCTTTTTGCAGGGAGAGCATTTTATTCTCTACATTCAAATATTGAACTTCCTTAACCGTAACATCACCTTTGAAATAAGCCTCATTTGCTAGGTAACGATAATTACCAGTCGAGCTGTTATAGCTATCAAGAACATATGGACCTGTACCTATTAATGCATTTTCTTCCGTATATTCCATTGGATTTTCGATTTCTGACCAGATATGCTCTGGTAGAATTGGAAGAATTCCGGAAATTTCAGTGATAAATGGGGAATATTCCTCGGTCAACGTAATTGCAACTTTGTGATTTGATATTTTCTTTAGTGAAGCTATTTTAGACATATCTGCATTCCACTGGAACGCATGTTTCTTAAAATAGTTATATGAAAAGACAACATCATCGGCGGTTAATGATTCTCCATCATGAAACTGCACATCTTTTTCTAAATTAAACGTGTATGTTAGCTTGTCCTCAGATACTTCCCAGGAAGATGCCAGCCAAGGAATTACCCCAGTCTCATCTTTCCAAGTAAGCGAGTCAAAAATGAAACTGCTGCGTAAATATCCTCCGGGACCATTTGAGGTAAATGTAAATGGAGATGGGAACCCACTATCTGCCCATGCAATCTTCACGGTCTTATTTTTTTCAGATGCCTTTGAATCTGTATTTGTATTTGGTGAAGTGCCACCACCTGAACATCCTGCGAGCAGGATGAATAATGATAGTAGTAAAAATGAAATCCTTTTCATCCATACAACTCCCTTTCAACATATGATGGTTCTTATCATATAACAGTTGATAATGATTATCAATATCATTATTTTAAAAAATTATAATCGTTTAATAAATGAGAAAAACGTCCTATACAAAATACACTATATAATGGAAAATATTACTAATATATAAAGAAAATGTTTTTATTTTCTCATTCAATTTATTATATCAACATATTCTTATCGTTTATAACTATTAAGAGCCACTCTTTTTGAGACAAAAAAAGCACCCTACTATTAGTAGATGCTACAAAGTGTACTTGTTTATTATTTTATATCATCTGATTCGGTAAACCCAATCCTTAAGAAAATGCTTCGCCGCTTCTTTACCTTGATCAATTAATACTAGCCGCTGATTGTCAGAAATAGAAAACTCTATAAATCCCGCCTCTTTAATTGGTATAAACACAATGTTTTTAACGAATTTTCTTGAAATATATCTGGCATCATGAGCATTCCTCATCGTTTCAAATAAAGATGTAAAAAGTTCGATTGCATTATTGATATCACGCTCATGGACCACTGCTTGTTGTTTTTCTGGTACCAGCCTTAATCCCAGCACCGGTCTCTCAGCGATAACATTATCTTGATCAAACAGCCACATAGGAAAATTACTTAAAACCCCGCCATCTACGATAACCCTTTTCTCCCCTACCGTTCGAAGCGTAATCGGCTGAAAGAAAAAGGGGACAGAGCAGCTCATACGAATCGCTCTCGCCACTAAGAACTGATTGGGGTTTATATTATATTTTGGCAGATCATCCGGCAAAACCATCAATCTTCCATTTGTTAGATCAGATGCAATAACTCTCAATTGTTTATCAGCTAAATCTGCAAATGTCCTAATATTTTTCCTGGCCAATACCTCTTTAATCCATAGCTCCAAGGCATCCCCTTTGTAAAGTCCCATACTCCAATATAATTTGAGCCATTTGGCTAGTGGAAAATGTTTATTTTTTTTTGTTTCCAATAGCTTCGTTAATTTAACGCTTTTCATAATTTCATTAATTTCGCTCCCTGAGTACCCCGCTGCTATAAACCCGGCAATGATTGCGCCTGCACTTGTTCCGGCTACTCTTTTAAACCGATATCCCTGCTTCTCTAATTCAATTACTGCCCCAATAAGAGCAAACCCTTTTATACCTCCTCCGGAAAACACTCCGTCAATAAACAAATAAAACCCCTCCCCCCTTACTTACTCATTTTTAATCTGGGAGAGAGAGGTTTAGAACACATTAGGTAAAGTATTGTATTTCTGCATTCGGAAAGAACTCTTTGATTGAGTTTTCTATATGAGTTTTCAAAGCATTCGCTTCTTCATCAGGATAGACATATTTCCCTATACCGTATTTCCCCCATTTATACTTACGCTTCGTTTCATCCATCTCAAGCTTTGTCTTAGGATATCGTGCTTGAATAACTTTTTTTGCCGGCTTTGTAAAGCGATGCTGGATGAGTTCAAAGCTAATTTTCATCATGGACAGCTCTTCACCTAACGCATGCCTCAAACGATCAAATAATTCGTAATATCCTTCTTCCCAGCCTTCATGCATATATATCGGAGCGACTATAAACCCAAGATGATATCCCGCTGCTGCCACTTTTCGAGCAGCCTCCAACCGCTCATCAAACGAAGAGGTTCCTGGCTCAAAATTTTTTATAACATAACGGGAGTTTATGGAGAAGCGGAAACTGGTTTTTCCATTATGTCTAGCATCAAGCAAATGATCGACATGATGAAATTTAGTTACAAATCGTAATCTTCCATATTCAGTACTGCCGATAAAATTAATCGTTTCCTTTAAGGAATGCGTGAGGTGATCAATACCTACTATATCGGAGGTACAAGCCGCCTCAAATCTTGTGATTTCCGGCGCTCTCTGTTCCATATATTTACTTGCCTGTTCAAAAATCTCTTCTAGATTCACGTACACTCTAATATAGGGCTTACTGCCAAGCGTTGTTTGTAAATAACAATAATGACAATGCCCCATACATCCTGTAGCCAGCGGGATCGCATACTCTGCTGAAGGCTTTGATGTATCAAATTTTAATGTCTTCCGTATTCCAATCACCATCGTGGATTTGGCGATTCGATATTTTTGCAGTTCATTATCACCGGGCAAATCGCGAATCTGATTATGGGATGTGGTTTGCCTAATTTCCACTGGCAGGCTCTGAAATTTTTCATATAAAGCCTTTCCTAACGGATATTCCAATGCTTTAGGTTCAAAATAAACTAATTGAGGAATAAATGGTTTCATGTTTTTCACCTACTTAACAGATAGTGTGTTCAGAAATAAAAAAAAGGATGGCGTTAATCTTTACCATCCTTTTTATCACTTATATCAATTTTTTATTTACAATCCACATTTAAGCTGAGCACCGCAGTTCGTACATGTATTGCACCCACCAAGTTCCTCCACTTTTCCTTGGCGGCAGACCGGACAAGTATTTCCAACTTCGCTTCCGATTGTTACGCTTGTTGATTCAAGTGCATCAATTGTGTCGATAAGAACAACATGCTGCTTCGTATGTTGTGGCTGAGTGGATTGATCCGTATCGTTTTCAGCCTTTAACGTTAATACCTGTGTATCACGGCTTCCATCTACGTATACAGTTCCACCCTTAGCTCCGCCTTTATATAGACGCTCATACACTCGTTCTACTTGTTCAACGGAATATCCTTTCGGTGCATTTACCGTTTTACTGATCGAGCTATCAATCCAACGTTGGATAATGCATTGTACATCAGCGTGTTTCTCAGGAGTTAAATCCATTGCAGAAATAAACCATGAAGGTAGATTATTGCTGTCTGCATTAGGATTGCGACGTAAATACTCTTCTACTATATCAGCTTTCACTTCAATAAATTTACCCAAACGTCCGCTTCTGAAATATGTGAATGAGAAGTATGGTTCAAGACCTGTAGAAACACCTACCATTGTACCAGTGCTTCCAGTAGGAGCAACTGTTAACAAATGTGAGTTACGAATACCATATTTCATGATTCCTTCACGAATATGTTCAGGCATTTTTTTCATATACCCTGTATTAATAAAACGTGTGCGCAATTCTTTCGTTTCTTCCTCTGATTCACCAACTAAGAATGGGAAGCTGCCTTTTTCTTTCGCGATTTCAATAGATTCCTCATATGCTGCAGTTGCAATTGTTTCAAATACAATATCAACCAGCTTATTTCCTTCTTCGGAACCATATTCTTTTTCACAATAAATAAGCATATCATGCAGACCCATTACACCTAGGCCAACGCGTCTTTCCCCTAGAGCCTGTTTTTTATTGGCTTCAAGGAAGTATGGAGTCGCGTTAATAACATTATCCTGCATGCGCACGCCCACTTTTACCGTTTGTTTCAGTTTCTCCAAGTCCACTTGTTTGCGATCTTTATCTGTCATTTCAGCCAGATTGACAGCAGCCAAGTTACATACAGAATAAGGAGCCAATGGCTGTTCCCCACAAGGATTCGTCGCAACTACTTTTTGACCGTACGCTTTAGCGTTTGTCATATCGTTTGCATTATCGATAAAGAAAATGCCCGGCTCCGCAGAATAAGTCGCACAGATATTGATTAAATTCCATAATTCGCGAGCTTTAATTTTACGATATACACGCACAGCATAACCTAGTTTCTCCCATTCGCGTACATCACCGCAATCAGCCCATTTTTCATTATAGGCTTTCATATCTTCTTCATTATAGGACTCAACATCCGGGAATCGAAGTTCATATTCTCCGTCATTTTCTACAGCTTCCATAAATTCTTTTGTTAAGCACACTGAAATATTGGCACCTGTTAAAAAGTCTGGATTATGAACAGTATCATTTCCACCAGCGGAAAGTTTTTCTTCTGCTTCCTTAATGATTGCCTCATTAAATCCGCCAAACCCCGAGATGTTTTTATAATTGACTATGCCTTGATACATGGCTTCCTCTTGCATTGTGAGCGGAGTGAATTTCAATTTTTCAGATGCATGTCTACGAATTACTTCATCCTTGCTGACTTCCATTAAGAAGCGCAAAATTTTAGGATTTTGCATTTTTGAGATGATAAATTCTACGATATCCGGATGCCAGTCAGAGAGCATAATCATTTGAGCTCCGCGACGGGAACCACCCTGTTCAACTAAGTGAGTTAATTTTGCAATATCATCCAACCAGGATACTGCACCTGAGGATTTTCCGTTTACACCGCGAGCAAGCGTGTTTCTTGGACGTAAAGTGGAACCATTCGTACCGACACCGCCTCCGCGACTCATAATTTCCATCACATGTTTGCGATGTTCAGAAATCCCTTCACGGCTGTCATTAATAAATGGCATTACATAGCAGTTAAAGTAGGTTACTTCTGTTTCAGAACCGGCTCCATAGAGCACACGTCCTGCCGGGATAAAATTCGTTTGAACTAATTCATTATAAAATTTATCAAACCATTCCTTGCGTTTCTCTTCCGTTTTTTCAACTTCAGCCAAACCGCGTGCATTCCGTTTCGCAATCTGTTCATAATAAATTTCAAGTGGTTTTTCAATGACGTCGAGTGATTTACAAATCAGACCGGTTTTAATTTCATCATGCTTGTCCAAGGATGAGCGGAATTCTTCTTCAACCAATACATGTGCTTTCTTGGCTTCCCAATCAATATGTTGGATGTACCCAAGTCCACGGGCAGGAAATTTTGGGTCTTCTTTAATGGTAAGTACAACAAAATCTCCATTACTAAGTGTCATTTTTTCCGTATCTTTGAAGGAATAGCGATCTATCATCACAAGCCTTGAAACACCCTTATACGTCTTATTCATGTCTGGAGTAATCGGAAAAACTTGCGGAAATAGGGCTATATCTTTATTTAACCTTTCGACATTTATAGACAACTTGCGATTTGTTACAGTAGGCAATTTGATCTCTCCTTCAACCAATAATATTATCTCTTTTTTATTTATCTTTGTTAAGTTCTTAAATGAATATCTCTACGTTATCATAGGCTACATTTTAATTCAACATATAGTATTTGTATTTTTATAATTCATACCACATATAGTGTCTGGAGCATCTTCTGCTAAAATTGTCAATTATTAAAATTTTACAAAAAGTAAAGAAAATCAAAGATATAATCTTCTTTTTAACTATTTTCGAACCAAAATAAACAAAATCTCAGCTTGCATATTATGAAGCTTAACTATGCTTCATATAACAGCATTTTTGCATTTTCGACCCAAAATTTTTTTCCTAAAAAATAAATTTTTGTCCATAATGCACGATACTTGATTTATAGTGATTTGTAAACTTATTGTCCTTTCTAATAACGCTATATCGATATAACCATTATTTTGAATCCAAAGACAATATGTCTACCTTCCTAAATGCAATAATTTTTTATCACAAATTCGTAAACTATTACCAGAAATTTTTTTTGCCAGACAAATATACGAACTGTATAATAGTAAAGTGAACAGAAAGAGAAAGTGGGGATTGAATTGCCAACATCATTAATCGTATTAATTGTTCTGGCTGTATTGATCATTGGATATTCCATCTACAGTTGGTTCTCCAGCAAAAAAATGGTTACGACATTGTCCCAAGAGGACTTTAAAGCTGGCTATCGAAAAGCTCAGTTAATAGATGTTCGTGAGCAAAAAGAGTTTGATGGCGGACATATTTTAGGAGCCCGCAACATACCTTCAACACAATTGAAAATGCGTATGAAGGAACTCCGCAAAGATAAACCTGTTTATCTTTATTGTCAAAGCGGAATGAGAAGCACACGAGCTGCTCAGATGCTATATAAAAAAGGCTATCGTGAACTTTATCAACTCGAGGGCGGCTTCAAACAATGGAAGGGTAAAATTAAAACTAAATAAAATCAAAGAGCCAATGCAGGGTATGCACTTGGCTCTTTATAATTAAACGGATATTTTTTATGATTTCGTTTTATTACCACTGTTAAATTCATCTACCAGATTCTCTGCTGCTTTTTTATACAGCTGGCTCATATGAGAAAGAGAAGCGATCATTAATAATTTCTCAAAATATTCAACATCGCCATTGAACTCATCCAGAGTGCCGCCTAAATGTACCCCTTCTTCTTTTGCCTCAGAGATACTCTCTAGTATGTCTTCTTTAAATTTATGAGCATTGTGATCAGTCAAGCGCAGAAAGCTGGAATACAGCTCATCAAGCTGTAAGTCTTCCTCTACTATCTTAGTGTTCAAGGGTCCCAGAATCGTTTTAATGTCACTTATAGAGAGTGTCCCTTTCAACTGATAAATCAGGCTGATTACTATTAAATGCCGCTTAGAATATTTTTTATTTTTAATAGGAAAAAATACTTTACCCTTGGCATAATTGTTAATCATCGTTTTAGTTAAAACTTTTTCATCATCATTCCGCTTAGACATTTTGAATTTACTCTCGAATAATTGAATGACTTGATCCATATATAAATCAATATCTGGTATATCCTCTAATGTGATTTTATCTTGCAATCCCAGTTGATTGATAAGTTCTTCATTGTTTTTCATTTTGTAACCTCTGTTTACTAATAGTAATTTCTATTATACATTAACCATTCAGATTCTGTAAGGATGGTGAACTTTTAGCATTTTATAATTTATCGGAATACTTGGCAATTTGCTCTATCTCATAGGAAGCAACTTCATTTATACCCTTTTTATCCTGCAGCGCACATATATACATAGCCTCTGCCACCATTTTTCCTTGTACCGGCTTATATTTCTTAAGAGGACCTTTAAATACAAACGGGCAAGATTTACTGACTAAAGCTGCCAATCCCTCTCCCAATCTAAATTCTTGCCTATTCCCCAATAAAAGTGATGGTCTAAAAATGGTTAGACTGTTTAATTGAAGCTGTTTCAATGCAGTCTCCAGTTGCCCTTTTGTTTTGCTGTAAAACACATGGGATTTTTCATCAGCACCCATTGCAGAAATAATTAAGAATTGACGAACCTGGTGCTGTTTAGCATTCTCTGCAAGCATCAACGGGTATGTATAATCGACTTTCCTAAACGCTTCCTTTGTCTTCGCTTTCTTAATGGTTGTACCCAAACAGCAAAAAATACAATCAACATCACTTGGTAGAGGTTCCTGATCCAATTGTTCAAAATCCGGAAAACTTTCCCTAAGCTTTGAATGTTGAATACCCGTGCTGGTCCTTACCCATACAATCACTTTCTCAAATTCACGTGAATCCAAAAGCGTTGTCACCAATTCCTTTCCAACTAATCCGGTTGCCCCAATTACTAACCCTACTTTACCGGTCATCTATTTTCCTCCATCTACCCTTTATTTTCGTTTCCTCTATTATAATCTATTTTCGTCATGCATGAATTCCATTAAAATTGAGAAAATAACTATAAATCCATAAGAGGGAGGATGAAATATATGAAAGAAGAAAGCACTCATGAATTTGTAGAAAATTTGCATGAAAAGCAACAAAAGGCTGAAAAGAACCAAGCTAAACAAGGATATGGACGTCCAAGCAAAAAACTTCCAAATAAACAGCATTAATACCTTGTAATCGAATGCCATGAGTTATGTTTCTCATGGCTTTTTGCTTACTTGCCAGCCTTTCTTACGATTAATCCCATAAATAGAGTAACACCTATTAGTAGTACCACTAAAACCCATTACTTCCATTAACATAAAATTCCCTGTTAGATAGCATTATTTTATAAAGCCCTCAAAAATTCATAATATTGCTCCTTCTTATATTGCAGGTTAGTGGAATCAAACAACCTTATATATTCATATCTTAGGAAAAATGATTTGGGTGTGATTAAAGAATATGAAAACAAAACACATAATCAAGTTGTTTTCTATACGATTAGGTGGTCTACCATTAAAAAATTTTTAGTACTAGATTTTATAACAGGTACAGGTATTTATTATGCATTTAAAATTATTTCATCCAGCGTTTTAGTTGGTGTTTTAGGAAGTATTATTTGTACCGAAGGGATTAAACGGTTACCTGGCAAACTAATGCGTTGATTGGAAAGGGTAAGGATTCTAGCTAGTTATTATGTTTGTTAATATGAAAATAGCCCCACCAAAAAGGAAGTAGCTTATTGGACTAACGCTCTTTCAGTTTAAGTAATTTTTATCACAACAGAACCCTCCTATTGACTAGGAGGGTTTTAATATTTCTATAGTCTAGATGCCTACTCACCTACCATCCCATCACCATCGTTATCCCGCATATAAGGGTACAACCAGTGGTCACTCGTTATAGGCATACTGAAACCTGCATCTTTTGCTTCTTTAATCGTCACCTCACCATTACCGTTCGTATCGACACTAGAAATATTACCGCCTGTATTTGAACTGATTGAGTTTTCACTTGAACTAGTTGAGTTTTTACTTGAACTGGTTGAGTTAGAAGACTTGCTTTCTGTTAAACCAAGTGATTGGTTTACTTCATCCGGGTTAACATTGTCAAATTTATCTACAACTTTGTTGCCCTTGATGGTATACGTATACTTATAGCTTGAAGGAACCTGTGTTTTTGTATTCGGATAGGTGATAATTGCTTCAAAATTTGTCGCACCACCTGCATCACGAATCACTTTTTCCATATATGCTTGGTCGCCATACCTGTTCAATGTACTTTCTTGTGGGGTAATATTATAAGCATTCGATACCCCTCCTAGAGAGTCAGCTATGATATGTCCTTCATCAAAATTATCACTTTCAACACCCGGAACTTTTGCCTCATCAGAGTAATATCTACCAGATGATGTTACAGGCTCGCTACTGTCATCTTGTAGAATAATCTCGTCCGCAATGACACGTACTAGTTGCCCGTATTCATTAGTAAACGCCCAATATTTGCGATCCCCATAGCCGATATCCACGACAACATTGGGTTCACGATAACCAGATAAATCGCCACCATCCACTTTGATAAGTTTGTATCCTGAGAACTGTGTCTCCTCTTTTTTCTTAGCTTCCGCCTTTGTCTTAGCTTCTGCTTCTGCCTTTGCCTTAGCCTCCGCTTCCGCCTTTGCCTTAGCCTCCGCTTCCGCCTTTGCCTTAGCCTCCGCTTCTTCCTTTGCCTTAGCCTCCGCTTCCGCCTTTGCCTTAGCCTCCGCTTCCGCCTTTGCCTTAGCCTCCGCTTCTTCCTTCGCCTCAGCCTCCGCTTCCGCCTTTGCCTTAGCCTCTGCTTCTTCCTTCGCTTTAGTTTTTTCTTCCTCTGCTTTAACCGTACCTACTTCTTGCTGTTGCTCTACCTGTGCGCTACTATCAGCAGACTCTTCTACTGGAGGAATTATTGAACTTAAAGTAATACATAATATCGCTGCAGCACCAAAAATCATTACTACATGCAACCTTTTGGCTTCAGGAGCTCTCTTCAAAACAAAGCTCGGTTTAATTAAGCCCACAAATAAAGCTGCGATAGATACTAGAAATAGGATAAGAAGCAAATTATCAATTACTGAAGGTGACAGTATCCAAATAAAAGATACTGCTATTGCGCCCCCAAAAACCCGCCACACAAATGGCTTATTTCTTTTAGTTTCTGGAAGCCATGAAAGAACAACGTTCGGATCATTCAAACCTACGATTAGACCTAGAAAAGATATTAAAAGCAGTCCAACCAACAAAGCCATCTTTCTTCCTCCTTCTATTTTTGTAATTAATATGGATAACAAATAGGCTTTTCATAATAGCTCATATTCTTATTTACCACTCGGCAATCCGAACTCAATCTAGATATTATTTCCATATAGTAATAGAACGGGAAAATTATGAAGAGACCTCCAGAATCAATCCAAAGGTTTACGTTTTGAGATGCTTTTCTAAAAATACTCTGAAGTAATAACCTTTTTGATATCATAAATGGCATAAAGATAAAGAAAACACGCCCCAAAAAACGGCGTGTTTTCTTTATTGTAAATATTACTTCTTCTTTAACTAATCCTCCATTAATTTATTAAAATGCTATCTACGCCCACAATTGGGTTCGTTCTTTATACTCCTCTGATAGATTCACCAGTCCCCCCTATTTCCTCCAAGTAGTATTATAGCTTCGTTTGTTATACAAGATCTCAGTCCACCTAGCCTTATATATATTTATACAAGTAGGGGGTGAACAGTTTAGCGGAGGAAATCCATATCAGTCCCACATCCCCGTAAATTCTACCCTGGCTACTGATAGAATAAATCCATATAAAAAGTTCAACCAGAAAGTTCTGGCTGAACTATATAATACGAACCATACCAACTTCCCCTTCCATACGAAAGCCACAATCTTTACGAAACAGCCTTTTGTTAAGGTTCTTTATAATGACCCATTACCTTTTTCATAACAAAAAGGAAGGAAACAAAGCTTCCCTTCCTTTATATATATTTTTCTCTCATGTAGATTTATTCAGCTTTCATATCAACTACGGCTTTTTTTCCTTCCAATATATCCAGACTTAACTGAACTGATTCTCCGATGGCTTTTTCTATATCATCTGGCTGTACACCAAAGTGGTCAACAATTGTCTTTTTATCAATGAAAAGATTTTTAGTAAAGATTTTTGCGAATTCAGCCGTATCCAATCCCAGTTCTATTCCAGCACTCTTTTGTTTTTCTGCTTTCGCCTTCATCGCTTCAATATAATTAGTGGCAGGAATTGTTATGATTTCTTTGTCCGGTGTTCCCATGTATTTATGGAAGATGGTCAGCATTTCTTTCCACTCCATATTATAATAGCCAACCGGGTAATTACCTGTCTTCCCATTTATTAAGGCACCAGCAATGCACTCCCCGATCTGCTTCGCTGTCACCATGGTTGTTCCTCCTTCAGGATACATGACAGCTTCTTTCATATTTTGAATCTGTTCAACAAGGAATACCCAAACAGGCTTACGTCCCTGCTGGCTTCCAAAGACATATGGAACCTCCAAAACGGCTACACTCATATCATCATCCCCGAAGGATAAAGCCATATTAGCCTGATCTACACGGTTCCTTATATATGGATGGTGCTTCGTCAGTTCATACTCGGGTAGTTCTCTATTAAAATAAGCAAAATACGACCCCAGTACAACTGAATGTTTGACACCGCATTCCTTTGCTATTCTTAATAGCCGTTCTAATGGTGTAATATTATATTTTTCAAAAAATGAATAGATTGGTGATGGTGCCTCTACTCTTTCATCTACACCTGCCGCAAAAACAAATCCGTCACAGCCTGTTAAATATTTACGAATATCATCATCTGTCAATGTTAAATAATTTCCCAGAGTTATCTCCATTTCTTCAGGAAGGTTACTGCCTTCAGGGATAGGTGGCAGTGACAATGTTGCCACTTCATGCCCTTGTTCAATTAATACCCTTGCGCCTTCAGCACCTAATAAGCCCGTACCGCCAATCATAAATACTTTCATGTTGGTTGCCTCCTCCATTTCATTCTCCTAAATTTTATCATCTAAGATAGTGGTATATTTGACCAAAAATGTATTTTATGTGAAATCTTATACTCACATTTCCCTTTACCTTTAAACGGTAAACAAAAAAGCTCCCAGGTAGAACACCTGCAAGCCTATTCCTCAATTTCCTGAAGCATAACACTCTCCACATAATTCACAAATCGACGTAAATCCTGAGCCAGTTCGCGATTTATTTGGCCTTCTTCATACATTCGCTGAATGTCAGCTCGTTCAGCTTCAATAGCTTTGAAACGTAATTCTTCTTTTTGCTGATCCTTCATACTATTATTTGAACGGGCTTTATTTGGTTGCTTCAGTTTATCAATAATTCTTCGATACTCATAAATGATGGATGAAACATGTGAATTGTTCGTTTCCTCTACATATTTTTCTAGACTTTCAATGGCAGCTTTTGTCGCCTGAATCTGAATATCCCGCATATCATTTAACAGGACTGCCGTCTTTTCGTTTTCCTTGGTTATCACACGCTTATATTGCTTATACTTCCTATATAATTGGCCAAAAAGAGTCGTTATTTTGGACATGAAATTCTCTGTGAGTAAATTTTCTCTTATATCCAAGGACTTCTCGAGTCTTTTCACAATCTCTTCACTTACAGAACCATCAGCAGCAGCCTCCTGGATATAATGTCTTTCTGCTCTTAAACCAACTAAGCGAGCCTCAATTCTCTCTTTTTGCGATACCTTAATAAATTCTAAATCCTTATTTTCATAGCGAATTTGCTCAATCATCTTTTTATATTCACCAATTAACTCGTAACCAGCGGATTGATTCTCCGGCTCTAGTTCTTCTTCAATCCGCTTTATGGCAGTCCTCAATATTTTTAATTTCATCTGAGCATCTAAAAACTCTTTCTCTTCATCATTCTCTGGTTCAATGGCTTTTTTACTGATCAGAGGCAATAGAATAGTCGCAGCTAAAAGAGTAAATAAAATAACACCGCCTGCTATAAATACAATTAGAGAACGTTCAGGAAATAAATCTCCAGTTGCTACAAAGTATGGCATTGACAATACACCTGCCATCGTAATTGCACCGCGTACGCCGGTCAAGCCGGTTAGAAGGGCCACTTTCCAGCTGGGCTTCGATTGTTCTTTTCGGTTAGTTATGTAATAACCCATGCTTAAGAAGCAGTAGGACCAAACAATTCGGATAATCATGATAGCCAAACCAATCGCCAGGACATAACCGAGCACAAGCCAATTGCTGATTAGAGGATTCTCTACCGTTGCTCTCATAGAAGAAGGCAAACTCAAGCCCAATAATAAAAACACCACTCCATTGAGTACAAACAAGATGATCGACCACATATTCTCAGTGACCACCTGTTCCTCAGCACTTTTCATTCCAGTCTTTTCACTTAAACTGGAATGAACAATACCTGCAGCTACTACAGCAATTACACCAGAGGCGTGCAGGACTTCTTCTGAAACAATATAAACAATAAATGGCGTTACAAATTGCAGCAAAGAATAAAAGGTGACATCCTGTATCCCTTGTCTTCTTAGTGAATAACGGATTAGGATAGCTAATAATCCGAGGATAATACCAGCAATCGCACCAACAATTACCACATAAACAAAATCGGCTGCTGCCTCCTGTAATGAAAAATAACCTGTTACAACCGCAGCAACCGCATAATTAAAGGCAATTAAACCAGACGCATCATTAATCAACGATTCGCCTCGAACAAGACGTAAAATAATCGTCGGTAAGTAAATCCTTTCGGCAATTCCGTTCACCGCTACTGGATCCGTTGGAGAAAGGATAGCTGCTAAAGCAAAAGCAGCGGCCAACGGAATACTGGGAATCAGCCAGTTAATAAAATATCCGCCAATTATAGTCGTTAAAAAAACAAGAATAAATGCATTGGCCAATATTGGCCAGCGCATTTTCCATAAATCATCGCGTGGAAATCGACGTCCATCATTAAATAATAGTGGTGCAATAAATAAAAGCAAAAACCATTCCGCTTTTAACTCAAATGATAGATCCTGTATGAATAAAGCAAATAAAATCCCCAAAGCTATTTGAGTTAAAGCGGTGGGGATGGATGGAATATAGTGGCTAATAATATTCGATATTAAAAGCATGACTAAAAGCAATATAATTGATAAAAGTAAATCCATTATTCTCCCTCTAACTCGATATTAATAATTTTTATATTCTGCCACAAAAGGAGGCTACTTATTAATATACCCATTCAGATATGTGGAAAACTTTTCTCTTTAATCGGATTCATTACTGTGTTGTAATCGATCCGCGTTTGAAAAGTGGGTGGCATCTGTTTATAATGTCTAACAATATCCACGTAACCGCCTCCTTTGTTTTGCCTTTTCTATAATTATAAAGGAATATATTTCTAAAGGAGATTAAATAACGGAAAAATCAAATTCTTTTATTTAAGTGAGGACAATCTCAAAGTACAGGAGGCAAGGAAATACTTGGGGAATTATATACAAAATCTAATTAATCAATTACCCGAACTTAAAGTAGGACAAAGATTTATTCTTGGTATTGATGGCCTCAGTCGTTCTGGGAAGACGACTTTTACCAAAAGAATGAAACAGTCACTTGAGAAACAGAGTCTATCATTTCACCTTTTTCATATTGATGATTTTATTGTAGATAAAGATAAACGTTATCACACTGGTCACGATGAATGGATTGAATATTACCGACTCCAATGGGACGCGGAGTGGCTAAGAGCTAATTTTTTCAATCAATTAAAGAAATCAACTGAGTTACTCCTCCCTGCATATGACCCCACCACTGATAAGCAAAAATGGCAAGTAATCCAGATTCCAGCAACTTCCCTCATTATCGTTGAAGGTATATTTCTGCAAAGAAAAGAATGGAGAGCATTCTTTGATTTTATGATTTACCTAGATTGTTCCAGAGTAACTAGATTCAGCCGGGAAAGTAAGACCACACAGGAGAATATCGATAAATTTCAAAATCGATACTGGAAAGCAGAAGAGTATTATATAAAGAAAGTTACCCCGCTAGAACGAGCTGATTTGGTTATCAAGAATGATGATTAGATCTTTAGGATGGATCTAATTAAAACAGCCCTTCCGAACGATTCGGAAGGGCTGTTTAGATCGGTGAGCATCCTATTATTATTCAAATGCCTCATATACCTTTAATTTCTTTCCTTTAACAGTTTTATTCTTCATAGCCTGTAAGACGATTGGACCTTTATTGTTCAATATTTCAACAAATGTAGCCTGGTCTTGAATTGTGATAATTCCAATGTCTTCAGCAGATATGCCTTCAATTTTTGCAATTGTCCCCACAAAATCGACAGCTCTCAATTTCTTTTTCTTGCCGCCATTGAAAAACAGCTTCATAATTCCACTGTTTAATTCGGTCGTTTTATCTTCCTTTATCTCATTTTCGAACATTTTTGATTCGAAATTCGGCCTGCATTTTTCTACTTCTGCTTCAGTTGGCTCCTCTTTTACCTGAATAGCAAAGCCTATATATTCTTCTGTCTCTCTCAATAATTCTTCATCAAAAGGAGTTACAAAAGAAATGGCTACTCCCGTATGTCCCGCACGGCCCGTTCTTCCCGTCCTATGTACATAGGATTCCTTTTCCACTGGAAAATCGTAATTCAAGACATGTGTAATATTTTCAATATCAATTCCGCGCGCAGCGACATCCGTGGCAATTAAATATCGAAACTCACCCCGTTTAAATTGATTCATAACATCGAAGCGGTCCTCTTGATACATTCCACCATGAATTTTACCGCATGAATACTCCCATTTAACCAATGTATCAAACAGATTGTTTACCTGTTCCTGTGTGCGGCAAAAAACGATGCAGCTATCCGCATTCTCTATCGTCGTAACTTTCCTTAGCAGCTCCGCTTTCTTTTCATGCTTGACCCTATAATAAGAGTGTTCGATCAACTGAGTCGTCATCTCTTTTTTGTTAATTTCAATAAAGATTGGTTCTTTTAAATATTGATTGGATAGGTTTTGAATATCATCCGGCAATGTTGCTGAAAACAGCATGCTGATTCGTTCCTTAGGTAATTCATTTATAATGGCTTCAACCTGATCAATAAAGCCCATATTCAACATTTCATCTGCTTCATCAATTACCAAATAGCGAAGTTCATCAACATTTAATGTACCTTTTTGAATGTGATCCAACACTCTTCCAGGTGTTCCAACAACAATATGATTTTTTTGCTTAAGCTCCAGCTGCTGCTTAGCAAATGATTGCTTTCCATAAACAGCAGCTGCTTTAATCCGCTTAAATCGGCCAATATTCGTTAAATCTTCCTTCACCTGCGCAGCCAATTCTCTGGTCGGGGTTAGGATAAGTGCCTGAGGCTTATTTTCAATCCACTCTATATGATGGCAAATCGGGATTCCATACGCAGCTGTTTTCCCACTGCCAGTTTGTGCTTTTACGATAAGATCCTGATTACCAATCGCAATTGGAATCACCTTTTGCTGGACCTCTGTCGGTTGAAAATAATTCATTTTACTTAATGCCCGAATAATTTCGGGACTTATGTTAAAATCATTGAAGCTATGTTCAGTCATGTATGTTCCTCTTTTTCGGTTACTTAGCTGATTCTCCACTTGAGAGATGCTTTTATCCATTATACCTGATTGGCACTGAATAATCGAAATTAGAACGATACTCTAATCTCAGGCTACCGTTCTAAAACACTGTATAATAATGAATCACGCCAGCCTTCTCTCATGATCAAATGGTCGCGAATGATTCCTTCCCTAACCATTCCAACTTTCACCAACACCTTTGCTGAACCTATATTTCTTGGGTCACAGGTTGCAAATATACGATGCAGGTTCAGTTCCTTAAATCCAAATTCAATTAACAAAGACGCGACTTCTGTCGCCACTCCTTTTCCCCAATAATCCGGATTAACAATATAGCCAATTTCTCCAGCTTTATTAGTGAAACTTCGTATAGTAAGCTCTCCAGCCCCAATCATATTTCCATTATAAATAATTGCGAAGACAAACCTTGCTCTTGGTTTTTTTGTTGAATCTTCGATTACTTGGCTCACAAATTTTTTCGATTCTTCTTCCGTATTCGGTCCCCAGGGCTGGTACTGACAAACGATATCTTGTGATGCGTATTTATGTACATCAACCCAATCACTACTAATCATTTCTCTCAGCATGATTCTTTCATTTGAAAGGCAGAATATATTTTCGATCGTATTTCCCTCCCTATCCTGAACCACTTCATTCTTCTAAAAAAGCAGCTATCTGGTCATGATAGCTGCTTAAAATTTATTCTTATTAATTTTGATATCTCAATACAGGCTTACGAGCAGCCAGTGCCTCATCCAAACGGCTGATTACCGTTGTATGTGGTGCTTCCTGTACAATTTCCGGATTCTCCTCTGCTTCCCTGGCAATTTGAATCATAGCATCAATAAAGCCATCCAGTGTTTCTTTTGATTCTGTTTCTGTTGGCTCAATCATCATGCATTCTTCCACATTCAAAGGGAAATAAATGGTTGGTGGATGATAGCCAAAGTCTAACAATCTCTTGGCAATATCAAGAGCCCGAACACCAAGTTTCTTCTGACGTTTTCCGCTGATAACAAACTCATGCTTACAGTGCTTATCATATGGGAGATCATAGTACTCTGCCAATCTTCTCATCATATAGTTTGCATTTAAGACAGCATACTCCGTTACTGCCTTCAATCCGTCTGGTCCCATAGACCGAATATACGTATAGGCACGGACATTGATTCCAAAATTTCCATAGTACGGCTTTACTCTGCCAATTGATTGCGGACGATTGTAATCAAGCTGATAGCCATTCTCTTCTTTTACAATAAGCGGTTTTGGTAAGAACGGAATTAACTCCTTCTTAACCCCAACCGGCCCTGAACCTGGCCCACCGCCGCCATGTGGTCCAGTAAATGTCTTATGCAAGTTAAGATGAACAACGTCAAATCCCATATCACCCGGGCGAGCCTTGGATAGTACAGCATTCAGATTGGCACCGTCATAGTATAGTTTTCCACCGGCATCATGAATAATTTCGGCCATCTCGATGATCTGTTCTTCAAAAAGCCCCAGTGTATTCGGATTTGTAAGCATTAAGGCTGCTGTATCTTTCCCTACAACACTCTTCAAATCTTCCAGATCTACTAAACCATCCGGACCTGACTTCACGGTAACAGTTTGCAATCCCGCAACTGTGGCTGAGGCAGGATTCGTACCATGCGCAGAATCAGGAACAATTACTTTTACGCGGTCAAAATCACCATTCGCCTCATGATAGGCACGAATCATCATTAATCCCGTCCACTCTCCATGCGCTCCCGCAGCCGGTTGCAAAGTGACTTCGTCCATACCTGTGATTTCCTTTAGACTTTGCTGCAAATCATACATTAACTCTAAAGAACCCTGTACAGCTTCTGCATCCTGCAGAGGATGAACATGTGCAAATCCATTTAGACGGGCAACATTCTCATTAATTTTCGGATTATATTTCATGGTACAGGAACCGAGCGGATAGAAACCGGAATCGACGCCATGATTTCTTCTCGAAAGTGCCGTGTAATGACGCATGATATCCAACTCGGATACTTCAGGCAGCTTTGGTTCCTCTGTGCGAATGAACTCCTCAGGCAAAAGCTCAGTTAATGCTGACTCCGGAACATCCATTTCCGGCAACGAATAGCCGATACGGCCCGGCTTGGTTTGTTCAAATATTAATGGCTGATCCTGTTTATTCATGGAAATCCCCCAATTCCTGTGCAAATCTATCAATCTCTTCTTTTGTACGCAGCTCCGTCACTGCCACAAGCATATGATTGGTTAAGGCAGGATAATCACAAGCTAAATCATAACCACCAATTATGCCTTTTTGTAGGAGCATTTTATTAGCTGCAGCTACAGAACCATTTAACTTAACAACAAACTCATTGAAAGAAGGTCCTTCAAAGGCAATTTCAAGTCCATTTGCTTTTAATTGCTCCTTTGCATAATGCGCTTTTTGGAGATTTTGAAGCGCCATCTCCTGCACGCCTTTCTTACCTAACGCAGTCATTGCCACAGAGGCTGCGAGAGCATTTAATGCTTGGTTAGAGCAAATATTCGAGGTCGCTTTATCGCGACGAATATGCTGTTCCCTCGCCTGCAAGGTTAATACAAACCCACGCTTCCCATCCTCATCAACCGTTTGGCCAACCAAACGTCCAGGTACTTTTCTTATCAGCTTAGAAGTAACTGCAAAATATCCGCAATGAGGTCCGCCAAATGCAGCCGGGATTCCGAACGGCTGTGCATCCCCTATGACAATATCTGCACCAAAATCACCCGGCGGTTTCAAGACACCAAGTGAAAGTGGGTTACTTGAAACAATTAACATTCCTTTATGTTCATGAACAATTTGTTCAATTTCAGCTAAGTTTTCGATTCGGCCAAAGAAGTTTGGATATTGAGTAATAAAACCAGCTACCTCATCAGTCATCATACCCGCCAATTGTTCTGTATCCGTCACTCCATTTTTACAGGGGACAACTTCAAGCTCAAGATATTGGCCTTTTGCATAAGTGGATAAAACAGCCCGTGATTCCGGGTGCACTGTCTCTGAAACAAGCAGTTTCTTACGACGTGTATGTCCTGCTGAGAGCATGGCTGCCTCGGCCAGAGCAGTTCCCCCATCATACATGGAGGAGTTCGCCACATCCATTCCGGTCAGTTCACAAATCATCGTTTGAAATTCAAAAATAGCCTGCAATTCTCCCTGGGAAATCTCCGGTTGATACGGTGTATAAGCGGTATAAAACTCTGATCTTGAGATAACGTGATCAACGATGACTGGCATGTAATGGTCATATACTCCCGCTCCAAGAAAAGAACTATGGGTCCTGAGATTGGCATTTTTCTCGGCCAGCTCAGTTAATTCTTTCAGAAGTGCTGATTCAGACTTTGCTTTTTTTAGCTTGTATTCACCCTTAAACCTTACTTTTTCAGGTATATCAGAAAATAAGTCATCGATTGATTCTACACCAATCGCTGTTAACATCTGTTCAGTATCCTGCTCTGTCATTGGTAAATAACGATGCTTCATTTTTTTACTCCTCCTGCCTGAGTGCGTTTATAAAATGGAGTACTAACAATTTTCGCCTTTAATCTTTTTCCCCGTATCTCAACCTCGACTACCTCATCAAGGTTAGCGAATTCTACATTAATCAGGACAAGGCCTACGTTTTTCTTTAAGGTTGGGGATTGTGTTCCAGTGGTCACTTCCCCGATGTTTTCATCCTTAACGAAAACCGGGTACCCATGTCTCGGAATACCGCGGTCAATCATTTCGATTCCGACAAGCTTTCTAGGGGCGCTATTTTCCTTCTGTTCCTTTAAAACTTCCTTACCAATAAAATGTTCTTTATCGGTTTTTACAGCGAACCCAATCCCCGCTTCGATAGGTGTAATCTCTGGAGATAACTCTTGGCCATATAAAGGAAGTTTTGCTTCAAACCGAAGCGTATCTCTTGCCCCAAGTCCACATGGAACCAATCCCTTATCCTTACCGAATTCTAAAAGATCTTTCCAAAGCTTCACTGTATCTTCGCTCTTACAGTACAATTCAAATCCATCTTCACCGGTGTAGCCAGTTCTTGAAACAAGTACACTAATGCCATTTATCATGACATCTTCACGAAAAGCAAAGAAACCAATGGTATTGAGATCTACTTCCTCTGCAAGGTTCTGTAATATATCAGCTGCAAGCGGTCCCTGTAATGCCAATTGCCCTATTTGTTCCGATATATTTTTTAGTTCTACATCTTCGCTCGCATGCTTTTTTAACCACTCAAAATCTTTATCAATATTAGATGCGTTCACAACTAACAAATAATCATCTTCACCTTTTTTATAAATAATCAGGTCATCAACCGTTCCGCCATTCTCATAGCACATAGCAGTATACTGTGCCCGGCCCGTTTTCAGCTTACTGACATCGTTGGTCATCATCAGCTGCAAAAATGGTAAAGACCCAGCACCCTTAATCATGAATTCGCCCATATGTGATACATCAAAGAGGCCTGCTTTTGTACGCACTGATTCATGCTCCTGTTTAATGCCTGAAAATTGGACAGGCAGTTCCCAGCCGCCAAAATCAATTGTTTTTCCTCCATACTCCCTGTACACACTGATCAGCGGAGTCTGCTTTAATTCTCCCATCCTTACCCTCCTAAAAAATTCGATTCGTTTTATACGGATACTCTTGCTTGTTATGCCATTTAAACGATTGCTTGTTAACTTATTAAGTAAAACGCCGCTTTTCCACATTTGACCGAAGCGATATATCCTTCAGCGATCCACGAAAAAAAGGACAGAAACCTCCCTTATTAGGGGGGCTCTGTCCTGATACCTGAAAGTTTACCGCCGGGTAACGTACTTCGGCGTTTCCTCTTGGGTGGCTTCACAATAAAGGAAGCGCTCTCCAGAGATGCGTCCAGCAAGAGTCTCTGTACCTGAGAGATTCATGGATTCACCATTTGCTCCTTCGGTGCCGCAAATACGGTCTCTCCCCTTGCCTTCATTCGCTCATATAATTATGTAAATTGGTCATACTAAACAAAAAGCAAGAGATAAGCCGTTTTCTAAATAGTCTTACATTTATATCCTACCATCAACAATTATCAGGTGGCAACATTTACGTTATCTCGATGAATGATTGGAAACTAAAAAAATATCAGTAACACCTCAGCTTTATTGGGGCAAAAAAATTGTTTAGGCGTCACTTAATAAATTCCTTATAATTTTCTGCCATCCGCATAAAGCATTTAATCAGATTTTAGCCGGAGATTAAACTCCTACTATTGTTTAGAAATTAATGACACCACCTATACCTATATAAGGTAAGAGAATTCTATTGAATTTAGTTAAATTACAATCAAGCATTTATCTAACTAGCTTAAATAAAGAAAGTTGGGATTCACATTGAGTTTAACACCAAAGGTCTATTTTGATGAAGATTGGGAAAAGGAGCTTGAGGAAAAGATTATGGAGGATGGCCCCTGGTGCAGCTACTCCCTTTTTAAACTCGGATTGGAGGCCGAAAAGCATAATCTGATTCCAGATTTCAACGGCCTCCTTGCACCAAAGCATTTATCAGGATTTACACCTTTAACCCATCAGCTCGAAGCTGCTACCGAAGTCATCGAAAGAATGAATGGTAAAGCCATATTAGCTGATGAAGTAGGTCTTGGTAAAACAATAGAGGCCGGTCTGATCTTAAAGGAATATATGATTCGGGGCCTGGCAAGCAAAATACTAATACTAGTCCCAGCCTCTCTCGTATCTCAATGGGCACAGGAGCTTAATCAGAAGTTTCACATACCAGCTGTCATATACAGAAAGGGGTATGGGTGGGATTCTGAATGTATAATCACTTCCATAGATACTGCTAAACGAGAGCCTCATCGTTCTGCCATACTCGAACAAACCTATGACATTGTCATCATAGATGAAGCTCACAAGTTAAAAAACAATAAAACCAAAAACTATGAGTTTGTACAAAAAGTCCAGAGAAAGTTCTGTCTACTGTTAACGGCAACCCCTATTCAAAACAAGCTAGAAGAAATTTTTTATCTTGTATCATTGCTTAAGCCAGGGCATTTGGGAAGTTATGCCAAATTTAATGAACGCTTTTCTGCTAAGAAACGTTCATTAAAGGATGATGCTTATTTGAAAGAATTGGTTAATATGGTGATGATTCGAAATAAACGTCAGGATACCGGCATTGAATGGACTAAGAGAAAGGTTGAAACCATTTTTATAGATTTCACCGAAAAGGAACAGGCTCTATATGATGGGGTTTCTTCATTTAGGAAAGAATTACCGGAGGGTATCGGGAGTACATTTTCTTCGTTAATCCTTCAGCGTGAGGCATGCAGCAGCAGGGAAGCCGTCTACTTTACGTTAAAAAATATGCTCGATCGAAACCCGGATGCCGGACTAAGCTTTAAGGAAGCCATACATAACCTTATCAACCTGGTCGAACTGGTTGATTGCAATTCAAAAGCGAAAAAAGCGCTTGAATTGATTCATTCTATAAAAGATAAGGTTATCATTTTTACCGAGTATCGAGCCACGCAATTATATTTGCAGTGGTTTCTTAAGCAAAATGGAATCACTTCTGTTCCATTCCGCGGCGGATTTAAACGTAGTAAGAAGGACTGGATGAAAGAACTGTTCGAAAAACAAGCACAAGTCTTAATTGCTACAGAAGCAGGTGGAGAAGGAATTAACCTGCAGTTTTGCCATCATATTATAAACTTTGATTTACCTTGGAATCCGATGCGACTGGAACAAAGAATCGGCCGAATTCACAGACTTGGACAAACAGAAGATGTCCGAATCTATAATTTTGCGACCAGGAATACCATTGAGGATCATATTATGAAAATTCTCTACGAAAAAATTCAATTATTTGAACGTGTCGTTGGGGAACTTGATGATATTCTAACGAGGCTGGAGGTTAAGAATCTTGAAGAGCATTTAACTGACATCCTCAATAAATCAAAAACAGAGGGTGAGATGAAGGTTAAAATGGATAATCTCACGTCTTTAATACAGCTTGCTCAAGATCTAAAAAAGGAGATGCCTTCACATGCAGCAACAGGAAATTCTTGAGTTTCTCGTTCAATTTTTCACAGCCAATCAATGCGAAATCATCAATCAAGGGCCAGGTCATCTAACTGTGCAGTTGACAATTGATATGGATAAAGAACTGATGAACCGACCTTTTTATTGGCATTATCTCGAGAAAGTTGGCGGAGTGCCTAATCCGATGAGCTTAACGTTTATCCTCGACAAAGAGGCAGCTCCTCCTGATTTAAAAGGGGAATTCATACATTTCGGATCCCCTCGCCTGCACCAAATATTCGCAGCTGCCCAAAGACTATCGAAGCATATCCGCTTATTTGAGGAGATTAAAGTGACTAGTGGTCAGATGCCTTTATTTCCTTGGTTAGGTGTAAATGTTAATATCTCCTATGAATGCGACCGAAAAAAGGATTTATTCTTTTCAATAGGATTGAACCTGATTAACGGTCTTTTCGTTGAAAATTTCATTGATTCAGCTGATAAACTGTCGCTTACACCTAAAATATCTGATTATACATTTACCCTTACACCAATTATTCGGTATCAAAGCGGATTGCATCGTATCAAAACTTATATCCAAAATAAAATTAATCAGGATGACCATGGGTGGGCTGATGAGGCTCTCGTGCGCTGGAATAAAGATTTGAGTTTACTGAACCATTTTTATGAGGATAAAAAAGAAGAGGAAACTCACATGTATGACCTTGAAAAAGAAGCATTACGAATGCAATATGAACCCAGAATCCGTGTCAGCTTCATAAATGGCGGCCTTTTTTATCTTAGCGGTCAGGCTATCTAAAGAGGATCTCTAAAGTTACAGGCTGAATATCCGTATAACCAAAACAAGTAGAGTATCAATATAAAAAACTAATAAGTGATTCTGTCCAAAAGGAATTACTAGGTAAAGCTTCTGAAATGCATAAAATACGACAAGATGGTATTGAACAGCTCAAGAACAAAAAAGAAGAAGAATTAAAGGACATTCAGGAGGATTATCAGAAACAAATAGATGAATGGAAAAAACAATGGGAGTAATCGCCTATATATAATAGTCAATTAATTAATAATGGGTTAAGCCATACATTACTTGTGTGGCTTTCTTTTTGTTTGAATGGCATGAATATGACGTAATCTTAGATGAGGATAAAATGAATATACAAAAAACAGTGGATTCAGCAAAAAATCCACTGCTTTTTAAACAAACACTATTTATTACGCCTTACGTTTAAAGAGCATTTCAATCGATAAAGGAATGATTCCGAACCAATGGTTCATTAATGGCGGCCGATCATCTCTATGATTACGGCGTTGCTCTTTACGTACTTCCTTTGGCTGCTTCATATACACTAACCACTGAATTGTTAAAAATTTTATATAGTCATTTGTTTTCATCGACATTCACCCATCAGAAGTATCTCCATTTATCATGGATGTTATTCATTAATTTCTAAATAAGATGGCTAGTTTATGGTGATTTTCATTAATATCTCTTCTGTAATCTCCATTTTTGTTTTTCTGTCCGTATGAATCTGTAAATCAGCAGCTAGCTTATATAGGTCAACCCTCTTTTGATAAAGCTGCACTATTTGTTCCTCTTTATTTCCAGACAATAAAGGGCGTGATGAGTCAGTCTCAAGCCTTTTTATGATTTCTGTCGGATTGGCATGGAGCCAAATAACGGTTCCCTTTCCCTTCATATATTTCCGGTTGTCTTCCCTAAGAATGATACCCCCGCCTGTCGCGATGATACAATTTTCGATAGGCAATGATTGCAATGCCTGCTGTTCTAGGTCCCTGAATCCATCTTCACCTACTTCATCAAAGAGCTGTGGAATCGACCTTCCTGTACGTTCAACCACCGTCTGATCACTATCATAAAAGGGACACTGCATTTTTTCGGCGAGAGCCCTACCCACAGTCGTTTTCCCAGCTCCCATAAATCCAATTAAATAAATGGCTTTCATCTCGTTCCCCCTAACTCCTAACTATCTATCCATTTCACTACTTTCTTTGCTTCAGTTGAGTACGTAATCGTCTCCCGTCTCACCTTATGATCCGTCTGAATATCCAGTGAGATCTCATAGAACCCTCTCTCAAGCGGTTTTATATGATAGGCTATTCTTCCATTATAATAAATCCATTCCCCTTTTGTCTCAGGAACACTATCATCATCAAGCATTAAGATTGCAGCATGTGTACCCGTATCACCCAGATAGGTGGTAATTAACCATTCGGTTTGATACTTATGATAATTCACTTCCTGAGCCATATTTCCTATCGAATACATACAAATGATAAAAATAACCGAAAAAAACAATAAAGCAACAGGCATAAATATCCCACGTTCATTTTTAAGAAGGTTCAAATTTATATCTTTTGAACAATCGTTTTTCATACTTATCACCATTTATAAGAGTCACAGATATTAGCAGTGACTCTCCTTCTTTTTTAACATGAAAGCTCTTAATATCTTGAAGGACCATTTCATGCCCAGCGCCATCCACTCGCCTTCTTACCATATTGTTATAGACTTCATATGTTATTTCTTCTCCACTTTTATCAAGTAAAAGGACATTGCTTTTAGGTACTCCAAAGTCTTTTGTCTTTTGAAATTCTCGTTCCAATTGACGTATAAAGATATTCCATTCCATCCTTGTATTTGTGTTCGTATCCCTGACATGCCAGTCTGTTATACTGGCAAGTGCACTCGTCATAAAGACACTTAATAACGAAAATAAACCAAGAGCAAATAATATCTCTACCAAAGTAAAGCCATCATCTTTCAGGCAGCTTTTCATACACTTTCTGTAATTTATCCTTTGAGTTGCTATACTCTGCATAATAAACGTTCCCTTCAAGATAAAAAGTATAGGCTTTCCCCTCAATCTCTGCTTGTCCAGTAAACAGTGGACGGCCGTTTATCTGATATTCATTTAAATTTTCAAACAATCTATTAAGAGCGGCTTCCTCCATTCTTAAGTCATTCTTTAGCGTAATGCTTTCCATATATGCCGGAAGCAATAAACAGCAGCATAAGATAAGTATTCCAAACGAAATCAGCAGGTCCAAGATAGCATATCCATGCTCTTTATACTTTTGATATATAAAATCTCCCCCTCCCTAATTGAAAGACAAGCTTGTATATCGTTTTACCATTTTTATCGGTTAAATAGATTGTTGTTGGATTTTGGATATTTCCTGCTGGAATATAGGTAATTGGCACATTGCCAACTTTTTTAAACTTGATTGATTCGGCCTTCTGAGTCGAAATAATATGACTGTTTGTTTTGTATGAGTAAGCTGAATATTCATTTTGGTCAGTTACAAATCTTAGTAAGACATACGTGTTATTTTCCATTGCATAGACCTGAGCATAGTAAATATCCTTCTCCAGTTGATTTAAAAATGCTTGCTGTTCATATGTTTCAAACATTTTACTTGTAACCGCACTTGCTATAGTCAGCATTAACGTCAGACATCCAAGTACAATCAACACCTCTACTAACGTAAACCCTTCTTCGTTCTTTTCCATTTTTATTGTCCCTGAAGAGTTACAGTCCCATCATCCGAAATCACCGCGGTTTTTCCTTCCGGACATTTAACATCCTCTTTTAAAAAACCAGAAGAGATAAGCTTCTCCATCGTCGGAAGCGTACCTTCCTTTAATTTATAGGCTTGTACCTGTCCCTCAACCATCTTTACGAATGCCTCGCATCCCTTACTATTAACTGCTTCCTGGTTTTTCATTACATTGGGTACTGTAATAATCAATAGAACTGATATAACCAGCATGACAATCAACATCTCAATCAAGGTAAAACCTTGTTCATTTTTGTATTTCATCAAAAACACCTTCCTATATCGTATTCATCAATGAAATCATTGGCATTAATATTGCCAAATACAGAAGGATCACTAAAATGGCAACAAGGCCAAACATTAATGGTTGAACCACCTTTATATATTTTTCAGTCTGCATCTCCATCTCATTTAACAGATATCTGCTGTAGTAAAGAAGTTCTTCTCCTAATAAACTATTTTTTTGCCCATGGCTGATTACTCGCTCAAAATCATTCATAAAAATTGTGAGATTCCCACTAATGCTTTCTAATGAATCTCCCTCCTGAAGACTTTTAATCATGTGATGGGTTATTTCCTTAACTAAACTTTTTGGATCCTGCTGACTCATAATCGTTAACGCATCAATAATTGAAATACCACCCTTTAATAATGAGCCCAGCTGCATAGAAAAATAATACGTTGTGGAAAGCTTTCTAAAAGAACGCAGGAACGGAATTTTATTCATCAGTAATTCCTGTTTTATTTTGGATAGTTTTTTTAAATAATAGTGGTATATAAACAAATGCATGGTTAGGAGCACAATGATAAAAAATGGAAGATTGTTAACGAGGGTTGCCAGTAAAACGGATAACTTTAAGAATATGTTTGATTCCTGCCCTGCGCCCTGATACATACTTGAGAATTTTGGCAACAAATAATTTGTAAATACTTGCAGCAAGGTAAATGTAAAAACAAGTAGGAAGACTGGGTAATACAATAAATTTTTTAGTTTTGCGCGATCCTCACTTTTCTTAAGCCATATTTCGCCTCCATTCTGCAAGGATTTGGATAGCTGTCCGTGTTTTTCACCGTAGGATACTAAACCAACGAGCTCTTGTTCAAAATCGAGCCATTCTAAAAAGTCCCTAAAAGTATGGCCATCTTTCAATAGTTCCAATGCATCCTTAATTTCTTCTCGATACTTCTTTTTTCCATGAATAAGAGAAAATTCAATACCCTCATAAAGAGTAAAGCCATTCTCCAATAAATCGCCCAATTCCTGAAGAAATCTCGCCTGATCCCTGCAAGACCATCGGGACTTTAGATTACTCCTCATGCACCCACCTCTCATACTCTTTTTGATTCACAAATCCATAGGCAACAGCCTTGCTGATGAGAGAAGATAATTCCGGATAATGAAAGTTCACATCATCTCCCTCCATCTCTGCCCAAACCTTCGCCAATTCATTGCCATAAATCATTTCATGCACACTTACCCGCCCTCTGCTCTTTTCCATAAGGCAGTACGGTGAGCATTCACCCTTACAAAAAGGACAGTGCAATTCCAATAATCTTTGGGAGGTTACACCTAAAAGAGTTTGCTTTGCCTCCTCCTTGTCTATCCCAAATTCCAAAAGCCTTCTAACTGCACCCAATACATCACTGGCATGCATCGTAGTTAAGATTAAGTGGCCTGTTAAAGCGGCGCGCACCGCTATTCTGGCCGTTTCAGCATCCCTGATTTCTCCAATCATGATAATATCGGGATCGTGGCGCAGGGCAGCTTTCAAGCCTACTGAATAACTGATACCGGCTTTTTCATTAATCTGGACTTGAATGGCATCATCGGACTGATGTTCAACAGGATCTTCCAGTGTAATAATATTTCGGTTAACGGTATTTTTGGCATGATGGAGCATGGAATATAAAGTTGTAGTTTTACCACTTCCAGTCGGTCCACAGATGATCATTAATCCATGGGAATGTTTAAGCATGGAAATTAACGTAGTTGACATTTTTGGAAATAAGGAGATTTCTTCGATTGGGAGAGTTTGTAAACTTGGAATAATACGAATGACGAGAGATTCAGAGTATGGGGTAGGCAAGGTGGATAATCGGAGACCAATCCATTTATTTGAAACAAACATCGTTAAGGCCCCTGACTGAGGACGTCTTTTTTCTCCTATATCCATGCCGGCCATAAATTTAAAATGAGAGATGAGTCGTTGGGCCCTGTCTCTTTGGTAACTGCCTTCTGAAAATAAGCGATTGTGAATCCGATAGTAAAGATGGGTTTTCTTGCGTTGGGGAACAATGTGGATATCTGAGGCTTTGAATTTTACTGCTTCTGTTACAACTTTTTCAGCTAACTTATCGATGGTGAGCAATTCTCGTTTCACCTCCTTATATGTTACTCTCTTATGTTATTAGACATTAATTTTTCAATCCCTGCTGGCATAACGAAAGTTTCAAAATCTGTCACAATTCGTCGTTAATTTGGGTAATTTTTCATAATCATGAAATATTTCATCCCTTTTATTCTGTTAACATATTTACAGATTAATTTTAAAATTAAGATAGTAATATATACATGTTAAATATTGATTTATCAAAATGTGGCTAAATTACAACATATGTTTCCAAAGAGTCAGAATAGCCAAGAACAGCATATCAATGCTTGATTGACTGTATTATAATGGAACTATTAAGGAGCGCGAGGTGGACCACAATGGACCAAACATTAAAAATTACCAATGTATTATCAGATCCGACCAGATACTATATTTATCAGCATATAGCTAAAAGGCACAGCGAGGTGACGGTACAGGAAATTGCGGATATATTTGAGATTCACCCCAATGTTGCGCGTTTACATTTAACAAAGCTCGAAGATGTAAATATGCTTGTTTCTGAAACTAAGAAAACAGGAAAAGGTGGAAGACCAAGCAGATTATATAGATTATCAGATGATGTCATACAATTAAACTTCCCTTACCGCGATTACCAACTGCTTGCAAAAATAGCCCTTCAGACAATGTTCTCACTGGGAGAAGCAGGTAAGGAAGCGTTATTCAATACCGGAAGATTATTTGGGAAAGATTTGGCTGAACAGCATATGAAAGGAATTGGAGAAAGTCAGGACAGCCTGTCTTTCGACCACAAACTCTCTATCATAAAAGATGCATCGACTACTGCTGGATTCTATCCGGAATTCATAACAGCTGAGGATCATTCAACCATTTTCTTTAGAATACACAACTGTCCTTTTAAAGAAATTGCCTTTGAGCAAAAAGAAGCCGTATGCGGAATGCATTATGAGTTTTTACGCGGTATGTTCAGCGTCCTTTTTGATTCAATCGAATTAATAGAAGAGGAAAATATGTTTGATCATGCAGGTTGCCAAGCTTGCACATACAAGATGCTTGCCGGAAATTAATCACACAATTCAGTCATCCTATTTTAAGATAGTTTACATTCTTTAACAATATCCTTATAATAGTAGTGATGGAATTATAAGGGGATAAGGGAGGTTAAGGAATGGACAGAATGTTCAGAGTATGTGGTTTCTGGACTGGAATTATGGCAGTCATGTTCTTTGTTGGCGGTATGCATACTACATCACTCATCTTTTTCGGTCAAACTGGTTTCTTTGTTATTTTAAGCTATTTAAAATTGTCTGAAAGAATGTACTTATATGTTTTCGGTGCTTATTTAACAGTTTTCTTTGCAGGGTTCACCTATTGGACAACGTTCATGATGACTCCTGGAGCGGGACATTAATTTACAGTAAAACCTTGATTGAGCTGGAGCAATCAAGGTTTTTTTATATTCTTAGATTGAACTAAAACACTGAAACTATCACTAATCCAGTCTCCCAGAACTAACTGTTTGATTTGTCTGTTGCGCCTGGCGACAGGAGAAAAAGGATCTGCATCCGCATGTGGAACCAGCTCATCCAATATCCCTTCCTCTAATAAAAATGACTGTTGTCCTCCCCAGTACTCTAGATCAAGCCCTCTTCTCTTCCCTTCACATTTAAGCAATGAAAAATTGACGGTACTCGTTATATCTGTTTCTCCTGGATTTTCGAGAATTGAGCCGATTAATTGATGGTCCTTAAATCCTCTTAAGGTACCATTTTTACGGGCAGGTATATACAAATCCTCCGCATCCATTCCATAATCTATCGTCATGAGATATCCACTCTTCATTTTATCGACAATTTGCTCGTAGGCAACCATCATTGGGCATGGCACCTCTATACGATAAATAAACTCCGGGATATTCAACTTCTCTATAACGGCTAAAATCATCTGATTATTGAGATCTCTGGTCGTTTCAAATAGCTCTCCATTCTTTACTGTGACGCCCGCTTCTTTCCACTGATTCTTATCTTTAATCAAAACATGAACTGGAAAAGCATCAAAAAATTCATTTGAAAAAATGAAACCTTCTATTAGTGGCATATCCTTGATAGAATCTAACAAACGAATTCTATCATCCTTTGCCGCCGTATCTAAAATCAATTCTCGATGATAGGAACTGGATTCAACAATATAATAAATTGCATTAGATGCCAGCTCTGGGTTGTACAGTTCCAATCCTCTCAAAAAATCACATGCCATCTTCCCGGTGCCGCCGCCAAGCTCACATATAGCGGGAGGCAGGTCAGATTCAATTAGCTTCCTTCCTGCCCATTTACCTATAAATTCACCAAAGACAGGGGACATACTCACCGAAGTATAGAAATCACCGCTACTTCCAATTTTATCTTTTCTCCGTTGGTAATAGCCATATTCAGGATGATACAATGCCAACTCTATATATTTGTCATACGGTAAAAATAAATCTTCTGTTTCCTCAATGGACCGAATGATTATGTCTTTCATAAATCCACCTAATTTTATAAATATTTCCACAATAGGCGTTGACATCACATTATCCCTATTGTAAATTTATGGTATAGATTAAAATGGCCCCTCCCATTTTATAGGAAATACCCCCTGACCCTCCTTATCTAATTGTTAAGGAGGGTCTACAATTAGTACACCTCTTACCTTAAAAATGGATTATGATTCATCTCATCTTCAATGATGGTTTCCGGCCCATGTCCAGATAAACAAAGCGTATCTTTTGGAAGAGTTAATAATTTTTTATGAAGACTATCCATTAGCTGTTGATGATTTCCACCAGGTAAATCGGTCCGGCCTATACTCATATGAAATAATGCATCTCCTGAAAATACAATCGCCTCGTCCTTATCATAATAAGAAACACTTCCTGGTGAATGTCCAGGTGTAAACAGTACATTAAAGGTGAAATCCCCGATTTTTAGAATACCTTCCTCTGAAATCACATTTTCTGCGGGAGCAGCCTTAATCTCACCAAGTTGGAAAAATCGCGAACCGTTCAAAGCTGGGTTTGTTAACCATTCTGTTTCTTTTTTGTGCACATAAACCGGGATACTAAAGACTTCCCGTACCCTGTCCACTGCCCCTATATGATCAAAATGAGCGTGAGTTAAAAGAACTGCAATTGGTTTCCATTTCTTTTCACGAATGATTTGAATCAGCTTTTCTGCTTCCTCGCCCGGGTCGATGATTAAACATTCACCGTCCTGCTTGGCATATAAATAACAATTTGTTTGCAAAGGTCCTAAAGGAACTCTTTTCCATGTTTTTTTCATGTCTTTCCTCCTGAAGTCTCAGTTTAGTTTCTTTTATTTTACACAAGTGATGGTTTTGTATAAAGAGTCTTATACTGTATTGTTCCTATTCCTTCCAAATTGCCTATAATATCTCGACAAATAATCTGAAAAGAATTAAAATACTATTGAATGCATTTATTTTACAATTTAATGATTTATTGGGTTTTATTACTTAATAATTCCAGGGGAGGTAAATGAAATGGGATTGGTAATTATTTTTGGTTTAGTTGCCATTTTGGCTATTTTCGCATTAATCAGCGCCTTTAAAAACAAAAATTTCCTTGGTCTAGTATTCGCTTTGGGTACTGCCGTTGTATTTGGCTGGTTCGCCATCATGACCTTCATTAGAGATGGCTATCCTGCTGTACATTAATTAATTGTATACGTCATACATCTGAAAAAGAGGAATCCTTTAAACAGGATTCCTCTTTTTCGTTCACCAGCTCCTGTCTTCTATAAATAAAGACAAGCATTTAAAATTGGTTTTGTATCCCGATAAATTTGTTCAAATTGTGATAAAGGAAGTGGATTGATTCCTTTACCCAGCTCTAATGTAAATCCAGGCTTCTTGAACTGATCAATAAACCAATCCTTAAAGCCTGCATGGCTATCAATATAGCGAACGGCCTTGTAGCCAGATCTTGCGGTAAATTCCATAGCCATAACAGAGGTGATTTCCGGCTCTTTTTTCTCATATCCCCAGTAAAATTCTTCTCCCTGGGTGTGCAGAGAAACTACACGATCGAACCCTTCCTTCAGCACAAGTGCAACCAGTGATTTCACTTCACTTTCTGTTAATGGCTCGATTCCAGGAAAATCTCTTGCTGCTGGTTTTTTCGGCCGTTTTCTCTTTTTCTCAATCTCCCAGTTTGCCGGAAATTGATTATTTAAGTCAACTCCTCTAATATTCGCTTTCCAGCCTAAAAATTCTTTTCTTCCATCATTCATCCTAATTAAATCTTTTTTCATTTTTTCAGATGGACCATTTACTACTAAATCTACACCATCAGGATTCACCATCATAACAAGTGACAAATCACACTCCAGGAATAGCTCCAATGCTGAACATTCTCCTAAATTTGTCCCCGTTGTTAATGCCAGTAAATAATCATTCAGCCACTTCATTAAAACCAAGCTAGTAATCCATTCATTCGCATGCATCGAGGCATTCATATGGACTTTTTTCGGACCAATACCAATTCGCAGTTCCCAAATATCCTGGCCAAGTTCAGATTTCCCGATAGATTTCATCTGCAGGAAAGGATAGATGGTTGTAAGTATTTCCATGTCATTCATGCATTTACTTGATGAGTATGGACAAGTCTGATCCACAATACTATGTTGAATTTTCACAGGCAATCTAACAGATTGCTTCGGATTCTCTTCCATACTCTCCATTGAATTAGCTACCTGAATTCTTTCACGTTCTACAGGGTGTGTGATATCCAAGGACGATAACCTTTCCTCCCTTGTCCAATATCCAGGTATATGAACCATATCGCCAACAGATAGCTCATTATTACTAATATGTAAATTACATTCCCGTAAAAGTGCGAACGGTATAGAATACAAAACGGCCAATCTCGATAATAAGTCAGGCTTCTTTATGATGACTTCCATAGAATCACATCCTTTTCTACTCATTTTATGAATACTCCGATCAAAAAATACAGAAGCTAACAGATATTATGTATAGATTCGTAAAAAACAGCTTGATTATAGTTGCCTTTAACTGTATAAGCCTTTTTAGTATGCCATTTAGCGGGGTATGGGCTGGGGAAAGGCAGGGTGTAGATGGGGCATAGGTGTTTCATAGGTGGGGCATAGCTGCTTTCCTACACACTTCACCCACCTTTCAGGCACTTTTACCCCGGTATAGCTGGAGCATAGGTGTTTCATAGGTGGGGCATAGCTGCTTTCCTACACACTTCAACCACCTTTCAGGCACCTTTACCCCGGTATAGCTGGAGCATAGGTGTTTCATAGGTGGGCATAGCTGCTTTCCTACACACTTCAACCACCTTTCAGGCACCTTTACCCCGGTATAGCTGGAGCATAGGTGTTTCATAGGTGGGGCATAGCTGCTTTCCTACACACTTCAACCACCTTTCAGGCACTTTTACCCCGGTATAGCTGGAGCATAGGTACTTCATAGGTGGGGCATAGCTGCTTTCCTACATACTTCACCCACCTTTCAGGCACCTTTACTACCCCGGCATATGGTTTGGTGCGGCTATCTCTGTCCTTTGACAAGTACCTCCTACATCCTCACTCAACTATCCAATTCAAACCGAATGAAAAACAGTTGGGTCAACGAAAAAAAAAAGGCATTAACCCGTATTGGATTAATACCTAATTAATTGATTTAGTTAAAAATATCCCGTCAAAGAAAACAAATTCAAAAGGGCGAATTTCATTTCCTACTGACTAATTGTCCGCTCACTCTCCCATAACCATTTAAACCATCTGCCGTGCCCGTCGGTTTCTGCAATCGTATTTTTGTTCAGAATGCCATCCAAATAATAATCCAGATGCAAATATCTATCTTGAATATTATTATAAATATGAAATACCTCCTCTCATCTTCCCAATATCCTTGATGGTTTCCAACAGATGCTTTTTCACATCCATTGGCATTTGGTTAGCAACATGTGTATGAAAAATACAAACAGCATGATTCTCTGGGATATCCTGTATACAGTCAGGTAATAGATCAGCGCCATCACCATTTATCAATCTTAAGGAACTCCCCTTCACATAGGCTGCAGCTTTTTCAAACATAGACAGCCGCTCCGCATGCTCGGGCCATATTAAGGATTTAAGCCACAATTTTTCGTCCTCAACATTTAAATCAACCGTATGTAAATCCAAGCCAATCCTAATTGAAACTGGCGGCGGCATGAAGGGAAGGTTTGGTACATTTTCTCCTTTTATTTCTGCTGAAATTGTAAGTTTAGATTCTGAATTTCCATAGGTACTTTCTTGCCCATATGTATATGAATAGTGATCCCAAAGAAGCTGTAATCCTGCACTTGTTCCAATTTCAATAAGTGCCAAGGGTTTCTTTGCTATCTCATGAACAGTACAAAAGGCGGGGTACAGGTATGCACATCTTCGCACTTCATTGGTTTGAACCCGTCTCGATCTAAGAATAAATTCAATCTCTTCTCGATAAGTAAAGCAAAAATCCCTAAAAGGTCCATAAGATTCCATATATGCTTTCGGATACTCAACCAAACTAGGATAATACTCTTTCAGTGAATGTTCTTTACCCTTTAACAGAAGATAGTGGACAGCACCGAATAAGAGATTTGGTACTGGCTGACCCTCCCTCGCATTCATACATATCTCTAAAAGCGCTTCATCTCCAGAAATTTTTATAGATAAGTGCTCGTATAGCCTGCTGGAGCCTATACATTCTCTTTCAGCAAAATTTATAAAGGTTTGAGACAGAACACTATTAAACAAATGGAAACCCCCTTTTAAAACTAAATAAATGACACCCGCTGTTTGATTTTGATTGGCTTCATTCACCTATAGCTCCCTCACGATACTTACCATTAAATTCTACATAAAACGGCTGAATGCTTTCGTCCAGACAATACTCGATTCTTTGTCTAAAATTATTCCAGGTTACCATTTCCAATGCCTCTGCTATGGGATAAAAACCTACCTCTAAACTTTCAGGGCTGGTAGTGGGAGTACCTCCAATCGCCTTACCCAAGAATAAGGTGTTACAAATAGAATGGTCTATATTTTGAAAAACACCACAAAATTTAGTTACTACGATATCAATCCCCGATTCCTCTTTTGTTTCTCTTATCGCAGCATCTTTGAGTGACTCGCCTTCCTCGACTTGTCCTCCAGGCATTTCCCACCCCCGGTGCGGACCCCTAATCAACAAAATTTCCCCAGCATCGTTTAATACAACCGTTGCTGCAGATACAATATGCTTCGGCACCCTCATCCCCCAAACCCTCTATCATCGGATTTTCATGTTATACTCATCAAATTAATTTCGACATATGGTTTTTATTTTCCTTTATAAAAACTTTTGCAAATAAAAAAGCACTTCAACAAAATACATTGAAATGCTTCCAAAATTAATTAAATTCTACTAAGTAATTAACGTTTACCTCAGCACGTGGACTCTTAAATCTCTTGTCCTAGTTGCTGCATGATTAAGCCCGCTGCGCCTATAACACCCGCATCATTACCAAGAGATGCAACTTTGATTTCAGTTGATTCCGCAACCCGCGGAAAGGCAAATTGCTTAAAGTATTTCTCAATTGGTTTTAAAATAATGTCCCCAGCTTTTGAAACACCACCACCGATTACGATGATGTCGGGGTTAATCATATTGCCCACATTGGCAGCTGCAAGTCCAAGGTATTTAGCTACCTCATCAAGGACATCCTGACTTGCCTGGTCTCCGCCTATAGCACAATCAACTACGTCTTTAGAAGTGATCAACCCATTTTCGTTAAAAACAATCGAGAGGTCCGAATCTGGTTTCTCTTTAATCTTCTCTAACGCCAGCCTTACGATACCGGTAGCTGAGGCGATCGTTTCAACACAGCCTGTTTTCCCACAGTTACAAGGAGCTCCACCCTCTGGCTGAACCGTTATGTGACCGAGCTCACCAGCTGCCCCACTAATTCCATGCACCAAATGCTTATTAGTGATTACACCGCCACCCACACCAGTTCCGAGAGTGATACAGACTAAATCATTTGTACCTTTTCCTGCTCCCTTCCAAAACTCACCGAAGGATGCTACATTCGCATCGTTATCAACCACTGCAGGAATTCCTAATTCTTTTTCCAGCAACTCCTTTAAAGGAAAATCTCTCCAACCGATATTCACGGCCACATAGATTGAACCGTTCTCAAAATTAACTGGACCAGGAGCACCCATTCCGACACCTACTAAATTACCATCCTGCCATTCTTCCAATTTTGCCCTGACAGATTTGCCGATGTCAGAAACAATATGCAGACCATTTTCTTCCGTTCTCGTTATGATTTCCCATTTATGTACAATGGTCCCTTCTTTATCTATAAAAGCAAGCTTAATCGTTGTACCGCCAATATCAATTCCCAGTAACCAATCTTGTTTCCCCAGCATATTGATTCACCTTTTCGATTGTTTTTGTTTTAGCTGTTGCTTTTCCTTCTCATACTCTATTTCTTGTTTCAAGATTAAAATTGCCGTTTGATAATCTCTGATTTCAATCAATTGAGAGTGAAATAGCTCTCTTAATTCTCCTGCCATCATCTCTAGATCAGCTAATCGATCACCCATGTATATGATGGTTCCAAACCTCTTTAAATATTGTTGAATTTCATATACGGATTTCATTTTTGTCACATTCCTTCCTGCTTCTTTAGTATATCTGAATTTAGTTGTTCTCCTCAAGATACTTTCTTTCTGTATTCCGTCAATTGTGACATTTATAAACAAAGCATATGTATTTAGAGTTACACATATATTGCTTAGGACAAAGCATCCGTCTATTTATCATTTGACATCCATTTAAGAATATATACATAAGGCAATAATCTAAAGTGAGGAGAGAATCCTTTTGAAAAAATATATTGGTTACCTAATAGTCGGTTTAGTACTCATATTTACCTTTATGTGGTGGAAACAGCTTTATATACAAAGGGATATAGCTGTTATTAAATATTTTCCACTTAATCAAAAGGCTGCGTTTATTAAAACAACCTCTTCCCTTGTCATGCCTAAGCAGGAAAAAGATACAGAACAGTACGATGTTGCGTTATCGACTGAATCTATTTTAAATCAAACAAGTTATCTCAGACAGGATTTCTCACTTCTTTTTCAAAACGGTCGTTTAAAAGAGTTTACAAAGAAATGGGAGCAGAATACAGATCGAATATCCCAAAAGACAACCGTAAAAGCTCATGAATCTTCTTTATTTCAAGTGGTTACCATTCATTATGCTGAGATTCATACGGAAAACGACAAGATTACCAGCTCATTTAAATTAACTGATAGTAATCTGTTTGTCATTGCTTCACGTTATGGACCAACCAAATCATTTCATTCTCCTGAAACCGAGGAACAAAAGGAATGGGCCTTTACCCTGTCTTCTGTAAGTAATTCCAGGCTGACTAAAGTGCTCAATCGCTATACAGATAACAAAAAGATTGATATTACAAGGTATCACGTAGTTCCCCTGACACAGTTTTCGACTGAAGAAAAAAGATTATTAGCCGGATATTCAGAGCAAAAGCGTCTGGAGATTACGGAAAAGCTATGGGAAGCTTTTTATTCCATTTATGTTTCAGGAATAAAAAAACAGGATGGTACAGTCATAAATCCGATAGACAGTACCATCCCCTTGATTTTGCGTAAACAAGACTCAAACAAACTAATTATTCTTATTCAGGATAAATCAGGCAATATACATGAATATTATCAGCAGCTGCCTTAAAGTAAGATAACTATTCGGAATCAAGCTCATTCAGCGTTGTTTTATAATCTTCATTATTCGGTTCCTGATAAACTGCTATTTGGATATAATCTTTAGCTTTATCGATTTGTCCCAGTTGCCAGTAGAGCAGTCCAATATCATAATATGCTTCTGGAAACACTTCTTGCTGTTCAATGGCTTTTAGAAAATACGTCTCAGCCGCTTTCAGATCATATTGATGATACTTTATATATCCTGCTAAAAAATATGCTTCTGGAGCGTCTTCTTCCTTTAGATAGCCTTCGATAAGCTCATAGGCTTTGGCATATTCCTTAGAATTCACATATTCATGAGCAAGAGTGACATCATTATGATATTTATGGTCAGATTCATTTGATGAATACCCATATACTAAAGCTCCTATTGTTAACAAAACGGTCAGGAGCAGCGCACCCATTTGCACGGCAAGCTTAGGATTTTTCGGCAATCTGACAATCGTTGCTGCGAGGAATCCACCTATTAAACCGCCGATATGGCCGGCACTATCTATAGCATCTGCAGAGAATGTAATAACCAGGTTGATGGCCAAAATTACAATCACATTCCATCCCATTGTTCTGAAAAAGAGATTGGGGTGGAGTATACCAAACAATAGCAAGGCACCGAGTAAGCCAAATATCGCACCACTGGCACCGGCTGATAGATTGGGCATCAAAATAAAACTTGCTACCGAACCAATAAAGCCTGCAAAAAAGTAAATAACCAGAAATCTTAAGCTTCCATAAATACGCTCAACAATAACTCCGACAAAATACAAACTTAAGGTGTTCAGAATCAAGTGTGTAAATCCAATATGAAGAAAGATGGGTGTGAAGAATCTCCACCATTCCCCTTCCATAATCAATGGGTTATACTTTGCACCAAATTGGATGAGGGTTTCAGTGTTTGTACTTCCGCCACGCATCTCGAGTAAAATAAACACAAGAACTTGGATGGCCATTAACAAGTATGTAAAGATTGGTTTGCCATGGCTAAAGATTTGTTCATCTTGTTTCTGCTTTTGGTAAGAAGCAGCCAAAGCATCTTCTTTAAGATGGTTAATTTCATTTTCTTCTATAAACTCATAATCCCTGTTGACCACTTCCAACGGAAACCCCAGAAAGCTTTCCAATTCCGTCAAAGATTCTTCCATAGCCTCTGTTTGAAAAATCATGGTATCAATCGTAATTTTTGCACGACTTTCGTTTGAGTATCTTCCAAGGACATCCGAATAATCATCAACCGGAGCATATTGACTAACATAAATGGTTTTAACAGTTAGTTCCTTCCTGGAAAGAAACCTACGAATCTTCTCTGCATTCTGCAGTACAAGATTTCGGTCACGCTTCATATTATTGGACCAATCCAAATCTTCTCTTTTTATACGGATTAGGGGATCTATCCGACTCGACTGATTTTCAAGCCATATTTCTTGCTGATCAGTGGATGCAGATATAAATCGATACCCTTTTTTCGTAATCAATTGATTGATAAAGGACCAATAGATATATTCTTCTTTAAAACTCACGGATTCCCCTACTTTCTCTCCCTAAAAAGTTTCTATATCTATTTTATCATTACGTAAGAGGAACAGAAATAATTCCTCTGGTCATTATGTTTGATCTTGCACAGTTTTAAATATTGGCAATTCCATTAGAACGGCTATAAGGATGTTGCGCAGTACTTGATTCTTCATAATGGAAGACCTCTTTTGAAACACTATATACCCTATTATGCCAGATACGAAAATAATTAAGAATTTATTCATGTAAAAATCCCTCCTGTATTACCATATAGTTTGGTGAACAGGAGGGATTTTTATTCTACTTATAGTAACTGATCAAGAATTGGATTCATCGTTTCTTTTAATACTTTAACAGAATGTGAAAATTTCTCTTGCTCATCATCTGATAATTTCAGTTCGAGGATATCAGAAATTCCTTCACGGTTTACTATCGCAGGGACACCTACATACACATCTTCTTGTCCGTACTCCCCATCTAGGAAGGTTGACACTGTCAAAATGCTGTTTTCATTCTGAAGGATGGCTTTTGTAATACGAACCAGACCCATGGCAATTCCATAGAATGTTGCACCTTTTCGATTAATGATTTCATAAGCTGCATCACGTACATTAATAAAAATCTTATCCAAATCTTCCATGGAATGATTAGGTTTATCTTTAATCAGTTCGTTCATATTCTTTCCGCCTACATTGGCATGGCTCCATACAGGTAATTCAGTATCCCCATGTTCTCCAATGATATAGGCATGGACATTTCGAGGATCCACTTCAAAATAATCGCTTAACATAAATCGAAATCTGGCCGTATCAAGAATCGTACCAGAGCCAAGTACGCGATGTTTAGGAAGACCTGAAAATTTCCATGTTGCATATGTAAGGATATCAACTGGGTTCGCAGCCACAAGAAAGATCCCATTAAATCCATTAGCCATAATTTCTCCAACAATGGATTTAAAGATTTTCATATTTTTTTCAACTAAATCTAAACGTGTTTCACCAGGCTTCTGATTCGCTCCTGCAGTTAGAACGATAATGTCTGCATCTTTACAGTCTGAATAATCTCCGAACCAAATTTTCGTTCTATTCGGTGCAAATGGAGTTCCATGATTCAAATCCATTGCATCGCCTTCTGCTTTATCCTTATTTAAATCAATTAAAACAAATTCTTCAGCAATTCCCTGATTTAACATAGCGAATGCATAGCTGCTTCCAACAAAACCTGTACCAACAAGGACAACACGATTTACATTCTTTTTCATTAACAAAAACCACCTTTTCACACTGCATACAAGCTCTTTATACCCTAGTATTATGTGATACTATACCAAGTTATTATACAAAAAATAGTGCTTATCAGAATTGAGCTTAGATTTACAGTTTCGTTATTAATCCAGTTAATTCCTTTCCTTTTAACAGTCCGTGTATTGCAGTGCACTTTTTTCTCCGTATGAACCGAACAAACTGGGCATATATATTCGACTTGCAGGAAAGCCCCCAGTAAGGTATCCAGAATACTGCCCAGAAATCCGAATGCACTCAGTAGGAGAATTGTTGAAAATGACAGATTAAACAGTATACCTGCTATTACTGCAATGAATATGGAGCCAAACAGCCCGGCCAGAGTTCCATGGACTGAGACTGCCCCTGAAGTACCCCGTTCACATCTTTTCAAACTGATTATATGGATTGGGTCAGATTTACTCAATACTCCAAGTTCAGATGACCATGTATCAGAAGTAGCTGCTGAAATTGATACGATAAAGGAAATTAACCAAATATCAGAACCGTCAGATATAAAATAAAGTAAAGAACTTATACCAGCAGGACCGCCATTTGCTGCTACCTGGGCCCAATTTCGTCTGCTTCCGTTTGCTAATTTTTTATCAATACTCTGCTTAATTCTTTTTTTATAACTGGAAAACAGACTAGATGAGGAAAAAAACAAACCAATTAGTAGTAAACCTTCCCATCCAAGTCCTATAACAATTAAAGCTCCCAAAAGAAATGCTGCGAGAGCACCGGATTTATTCAGAGCTTTAAGCCGATATGCCCCGTAGGAGCCGACAGCAACAGCGCCGTAAATAATTAAGTTACCCACAATTTATTACCCCTTGTTCTGTGAATAGATAGTCGACAGGGATGTCGAACTCTTCTGTATGGATATCATCTCTTATTTGCATCATAAACGCCAGCGAAAGTTTGATTCCATAAAATGATGCCAAATAACGATCATAATAGCCGCCACCAAATCCAATCCGATATCCAGTTGTTGAGAATAGGAGTCCCGGAACTACCATTATATCGATTTGGTCGGATTCTATCTTTTGTGTTTTATCCGGTCTGGGCTCTTTTAAACCACTATAAACTGACTCAAGTATCGTATTTGGACGATAGTCATAAAATTCCATATGCTTTGTGTGTGGATAGCATTTTGGAATCACGATATTCTTTTTCTCTTTCCACGCTCTCTCGATAATCTCTTTCGTTTCAATCTCAGGATGCCGAGAAATTGTGATTCCGATTGTCTTTGCATTCTTCCATATGTCATGACTAAATAAGTATTCAACAATTTTAGATGTATATGTATCCCGCTCGTATGACGGAAATTCCGCTAATAAACTCCGATAAGTCGATCTTAATTCTCCCTTTAACATTGCGTTAAATCCCCTTAAATTCTATATAATCCCAAAAAAAAACAACAGGAGAGAACCTCCTGTTGTTTTATTTTGTTTCGCGGTGTGCAGTTGTACGCTTCTCTCTTGGGCAATATTTTTTAAGCTCAAGACGATCAGGATTATTACGTTTATTTTTTGTGCTGATATAATTACGCTCACCGCACTCTGTGCAAGCTAAAGTAATGTTTACACGCATGTGAGTCCCTCCAGTTCATTCAAAACTTCATTTTATACGACTTTTCTATAATATCACCTTTCACTAATAAATGCTAGTCTGATTTTTGACCAAGTAATCAAACAGCATGACTTCCTCTTTATTCTTGCCTGTAATTATCCAATTAGAAACCCCCATTTTCACTCCGGGCTCCACTAGAAGCTTGTACATCGTTGTACAGACAACTAGACCTCTGGCTAAAGGAGAGTGGATAATTTGGCCATTTTCCATTAATTCGTACACCGCTTTTTTATGTTTTCGTTCCATTATCGATATAGATGCACAATCATTTCCATTTAATAAGCTTATCGTATTCTTACCATATAAATAGATTAAAGAATCCGCAGGACTATAAAAACTTGCTGATACTTCACTAAAGGCCTCATGAACAAAAAATATCTTAATTTCAAGTGGTCGATCCCCATCATTTTTGCAGACTACATCTACTCTATCGAAATAATCATTATTTGTTAACTGTACTGCAGCAGATATCCCCTCTTGATCTTGATCGTTTTTGCACCAAAGATAGGGTACGATTAATCCGGATTTATCATCAACAAGCCTTTTACAGCTGGCTTTTTTAGTACTTTTATTTAAAGAGTCTAACTGGTCCATGCGGTACCACCCCTTTCATTTATCTTACCTGCTTTAGCGAGCCACTAATATCTTCCATTAAATCCTAACACTCCCTGAACTAGATGACAATGAACGCATATTGTCGAAGAACCACTACCTACTTCCAAATTATGAGCAATACTTCCTTTTTCATATATTTTTACCAAAATCCAGTGAAAATTGTTGTACAATAGGGATTGTAATTTAATTTGGGAGGGTATTCATGATAATCATTTTGATTTGTTTATTTTCTCTATCTGTCTTACTGTTCTTACTATCGTTATTTTATAAAGGACAGGAAACTAAAGTAGAAAAAGAGATTGAACAGCTTTCATTAGAGCATGTACAAGAAATGTATATAATTAAAAAACGAATTCGTGCACTTGAGGAGGAAATCCTGCACGAGGAATCGTTTTCGGAGGTATCTTTTTTAACTAATTCCTCGCCCATACACGAGGTTATTCAAAATCAGGTCATTCATTTGTACAAACAAGGATTATCGATTGAACAAATTTCCAGGCAATCTGCATTATCAAACAATGAGGTAATTAGGATCCTTGAAAGTCAGGGAGGCGATCTTCATTGAACCGACTATACATATCTGGAGCAGCTGCAGGTATTTTTTTAGCCACAAGCGTATTTACGGCATATTATCTTGCCACAGATGAATCAGCAGCTAAAAAGGTGCCCCTTTCAAGCGAGGACGCTCAAAAAACTCTACAGGAGGATGGTTATCATGTTTTATCAAAAAGTGAGTGGGATGACTATCAAAAGAACCTTCAATCTATTAATCAACTAAAAACAGAAAATCAACAAAGTAATAAAGAAGAAACTGTAGCCATTAGATTATCGATTAAGCCTGGAATGGCTTCCGACGAGATTATCAGCCTATTAAAAGAGGAGCGCGTGATTGAAGATACTGATAAGTTTTCTACCTACTTGAATAATCGGGATCTCACAAAAAAGATTCAGACTGGGACCTATACAGTTTATAAAAACATGGACTATGCTGCCTTATCTGCTATTTTAACGAAGGGTAAATAGTGCATCAAAGTGGCAGCTTTTAAACTGGGATGACCTTTGCAATAACATCCCAGATTTTTCTGTTTTGATCAATACTCTCTTCCCCTGAATCGATAATATCGGCCTTTTCAATTAAATTATTCATCGCATGATCAACAAAGCCGGGTAAAGGCAGTTCTTTTATAGCTTTGGCCATTTTTTCTGGATAAATATGACCATAGATTTCAATAGCCATAGAGAGCTCAGATACCGATAATTCCCTTCCGTATTTCTTTTGATAGTTTGCTTTCAGTTTCCTTGCCAGCTTAATGGCTGTTTTAGGGTTTGGGATGATGGATTCCAATTCTTTATTATTGTCTATATGAACAGCTTTTTCACTCAGAAAATAGGTTATAGGTACTCCGTCCACTTCTACTGTCTCTTTTTCCTTCATTCTCTAATCCCCCTTTTATTAATAAATGTTATTTTCTTATATCCAAGTCACCAATTTATAAACCTCTTTAAGGATTGTCCGTTAGTCGGATAAAGCTAGAATTTTAATTAAACGCTTTTTACAACCTCAATAAAACTGTTATACATACTTATCCACTTTTCTTCATAATATGTACAAGTTACTAATACATAAGAAGATGGAGTGAAAGCGTGAGCGGACATATTATGTTTAGTTATTTTTTGTTAGGAATAACATTGGCGGCACCCATTGGTCCGGTTAACTCAGCCCGAATTGATAAGGGGATCAAAAACGGTTTTTTACACGCCTGGGTAGTAGGCGCAGGATCTATGATTGCGGATGGAATATTCATGTTATTGGTCTATTTGGGTTTTGTACAATTTATTACGATTCCATATGTCCAGATTTTCCTTTGGCTCTTTGGAGGATTTGTTCTTATTTATACCGGAATTGAAAGCATTTTGAGGGTCCATACACTTTCATTGGAAGATTATCGTACGAAAGACTCGTTATCGAAATCTTTTTTAACTGGATTTATAATGTCCATTACAAGTCCATTATCCATCCTCTTTTGGATAGGAATATATGGGTCGGTTCTCGCTAAAACAGTTACTTCGTACGGTACAAGCTCTCTTCTCGTGTACAGCTTGATGATTTTTCTCGGGCTAACTTTTTGGGACATTACCGTTGCCTTTCTAACAACTGGGTTCAGAAGATTTCTGAATGACACTAGCTTGAAAGCTATTTCAGCCTTTTCTGGAATTTCTCTGGTCGGTTTTGGAGTATATTTTGGTTTTCAGGGCATAAAGACATTATTTTTTTAAGCATTAAAAATAGGCACAAGAAAAAATGGAGTTCCCTATATGGGAATCTCCATTTTTATTATCACAATTCTATTCATTTAAATGATAGTGTCTTCCTTTAATCATATAAAGGGTTTCTTCCGCCATATTAGTTATATGATCGCCTATTCTTTCATAGTGGCGGACAATAAACAATAACTGAGAATTTTCGTTAACCGTAGCAGACTCAGGATGCTTCATTTCAAGTATTTTACGGATTTCCTGTCCATATAAATCATCCACTGTATCATCGAGCTCTGCAAGTTCCTTAGAAAGGACAATATTTTCCTCCATAAAGGATTTATTGAACATATCAAGCATTTTCATACAAGTAGCGTGCATTTCGCCTACAGCCTCATTAACAAAGGGCTTTTCTTCCTTTGATAATCTAATCGCAGTTTTGGCAACATTCTTTGCATAATCACCAACCCGTTCAATTTCAGAACCGATTTTAATAGCTGAAACAATATGCCTTAAATCCGTTGCAACAGGCTGCTGCTTTGCAATCATCAAGATAGCCAGTTCATCAAGCTCTTCTTCCATTTTATCAAGCTTTTTATCATCCTCTATAACAGAAAGTGCTAGCTCTACATCATTTTTCAGCAATGCTTGGTACGATTTATTCAAGGCAGATGAAGCAAAACGTTCCATATCTATTACTTTAAGCTTTAATTCCTTTAGCTCGCTCTCGAATTTTTCTCTTAAAACCATTTTTTATTCTCCCTTCAAAATGATCTGGCTTATCCGAAACGTCCTGTTATATAATCTTCTGTTCTCTTATCATATGGGTTTGAGAAAATCTTATCTGTCTTGTCATATTCAATGACTTCACCATTCAAGAAGAAGGCAGTTTTGTCAGATATACGAGCTGCTTGCTGCATATTATGCGTAACGATAATAATACTGAATTTCTCTTTCAACTCTTGTACGAGTTCTTCAACCTTTAATGTTGAAATTGGATCTAATGCGGAAGTCGGTTCATCCATTAATATCACATCAGGAGAAACGGCAAGGCATCGTGCCAAACAAATACGTTGCTGCTGTCCGCCTGATAGTCCGTTGGCGTTTGTATGCAATCGATCCTTAACTTCGTCCCAGATTGCTGCACCACGCAAGCTTTTTTCTACAATTTCATCCAATTCTTTTTTGTTTTTAATACCATGTATTTTAGGTCCGTATGCTACATTTTCATAAATAGACTTTGGAAAAGGATTTGGCTTCTGAAATACCATTCCAACTTTTGTCCGTAATTCTTCCACTTGAAAATCTTTATCAAAGATATTCTGTCCCCGGTAAAATATATCACCAGAAGTACGAACACTTGGAATAAGTTCAATCATTCTATTTAATACTTTAATATAAGTAGATTTCCCACATCCAGATGGGCCAATAATGGCTGTAACCTCATTTTCATTAATGGCAAGATTAATATCCTTTAAAGCATGGTGATCACCATACCACAAATCCAAACCCTGTGTATCGTAAACAAGTTTACTAGACTTTTCCGTTTTAGCCGGGTTGGCTTCTTTTAATTCTATCATCTCAATTTCCCCCTTGGTAATGGTGATTTCACTTAAGACACAGATGCCTTTTGTTTTGTTTTACTTTTGCCGCCTTCAAAATGTTTTTGGATAATTTTTGAGAATAAACGTGCAAGGAGATTAAAGATTAATACCATTATAATCAATACTGCTGCTGATTTAGTCGCGATTGCCGTTGCATCCGGAACAATTCCTTCAGAATTTAATTTCCAAATATGAACAGCCAATGTCTCTGCAGGTCTGAATATATTAAAAGGATTAACCGGACTTGTTAGATCGGCTGCTGTATTCAAGATTGGTGTTGTCAATCCTGCTGTAAAAATTAACGCTGCTGCTTCACCAAAAATACGACCAGCTGCCAGGATAACTCCCGTTATAATTTGAGGCATTGCTGTAGGAAGAGCAATTTTTACAATTGTCTGCCATTTGGTAGCCCCAAGTCCCAGACTGGCTTCTTTAACACCGGCTGATACCTCTGTAATTGCCGCTTCACTGACACGTGTTAAACTCGGTAAATTCAGAATCGTAATTGCTAGTGCCCCTCCGATAATGGTGTACCCCCAACCTGTAGCTGTGACAAATACCAATAAACCAAATAAACCAACTACAATGGACGGGAGAGAGGCCATCGTATCAATGCATAATCGGATAAACGTTAATAACTTTCCGGGTTTGGCATACTCCGCCAAATAAATACCTGCGCCTAAGCCAAGCGGTACAGAGATTATCAGAGTAATAATTAACATATAGAAAGAGTTAAATAGCTGATATCCGATTCCCCCACCAGCATCCATATTGCTAGAACGACCAGTCAGAAAAGATGGGTCCCAGAAACCCCAGCCCTTTTTGAGTATTTCAAATACTAAATAACTCAATAAAATAATGACAAAAATAGCAACGATATAGAAAATACCCGTCCAGATTTTATTTACTGTTCTAGCGCTCATTTCTGTGCCCCCCTATTCCCGATAAAACGAATAATCATGATGAATAAGAATGACATGATTAAAAGTATTAGCGCGAGGCTCCATAATGCATTATTCCATGCAGTTCCATTCATTGTATTAGACATGTCCATCGTTAAAATTCCAGTTAACGTTGCCGTGGGATCATTTAAGCCAGTCGGCAATTTAACCGTATTTCCGATAACCATCTGAACGGCAAGTGCTTCACCAAAAGCACGTGCAAGCCCCATAACGATTCCTGTAAAGATGCCATTCTTTGCGGCAGGAATGATTACTCGGCTGATTGCCTGCCATCTCGTGGAACCGAGCCCATAGGAGGCTTCCAGAAGCTGTGGCGGGACATTTTTTAACGCATCTGTTGCCAAGCTTGCAATAGTCGGTAATATCATGATACTAAGTACAATTATCCCGGCTGTTAAACTGAATCCTACTCCGCCGAATGTGTTTCTAAGTAGGGGAACTAATAAAGTCACACCTAGCAAACCATAAACAACGGATGGAATACCAACCAGCAATTCCAAAACCGGCTGCAAGACCTTTTTTCCGAATTTCGGGGAAATAAAGTTCGTAAATATTGCTAGAGCTATTGCAATAGGTGCACTGATAACAATGGCACCAATTGATACAAGTATAGAACCGATGATAAATATCAAAGCTCCATATTCCCCATCATTGGGACTCCAGTTTGTTGAGGTCAACATCTCCACTATAGAGATATTACTGTTTGTAAATGACTGAATACCCTTTCCTGTAATAAAAACGATAATAGCCAAAGTTGTTACAACGATTAATAGTCCACATAATGTAACAAGAATCCGTCCGATATATTCACTTTTCCAATAGTTGATTGGTTTATGATCATTCAAGCCTTTTCGCTCCTTCCGGCAAACAGATGATAACCAGGCTGTTTGACTTCCTGTTTACTTCATCCTTGGAATTATTCTTTATTTTCTAGCTCTAACATTGGAATGTATCCCATTTTCGTAACGGTTTCGGCAAACTCATCACTCCTAATGAAATCCATATAACCTTTAACAGCTCCGCCTATTTCGCCTTTCGTTACCATATATTCATAGGACCAAAAAGAGTAGCTGCCATTTACCACATTCTCAATTGTGGGTTCAGCCCCATTAATAGTTACCGGTTTTAAGGATGAGCCTTTCCCCTCAGCGAGGTAGCTCATAGCCAGATAACTAATAGAACCAGGTGTGGAATTAATCGAGTTTTCTACAGCACCGTTAGAATCCTGAGTTGTTCCAACCCCTGTATTCATGCTGACATCCTTCATGATTGTTTTTTCAAAGGCATATCGGGTACCTGATGATTCTGGTCTGTTCACGACATTTATTTCTGAATCAGCTCCGCCAACCTCTTTCCAGTTTTTAATTTTTCCGGAGAAGATTCCTTGGATTTGTTCAATTGTTAAATTATCTACATTGGCATCATCATTCACCACTATGCCAAACGCAATACCGGCTACTTTATAATCGACCAGTTCTTCTGCTAATTTCTCATCTTCAATTTTATCTGCTGAAGGTAGATCAGAGTTTCCGATATTGACTGCACCACTCGCCACTTGATTTATACCTGTTCCGCTTCCACCGCCTTGAACAGTAACCGATACATTTGGATTTTTCGCCATAAATTCAGTTGCTGCTTCATCTGCCAATGGTAGTAAAGCTGTAGAACCAGCTGCATTTATGATTCCTGTGTATCCTTCTTCTTCAGAGCCGCTTCCCGCCTTTGCTCCTCCTCCATTATTACTGGTACAAGCTGCCAGCAATCCGATTATAAGTATCAAAGTAATCATAAATGCTGTTTTCCTTCTACGCATTTCCAATCCTCCCATATACTTTGGCTATTTATTTGTAATTTTTAATTTTCACCCTTTACATTTTCTATAGTAAAGATAAAGTTTAAATACTGTGTTAAAGAATTGTAAACGTAGTGTAAAAAATCAAAAGTTTATTGTAAAGATGACTGCAAAATCCTAGAAACCGCACTATTTATTTGTAATAATAATCCAAAAGAATGATACTTACCTAAATTATGCTGGCAGTAAATAAAAAAGGTCTGCCCCATAAATCAAGGCAGACCCAATTTTCTATTAATCTTTTATTTTTGTTTAGCTCGTTCTTCTTTTAATTCATAATATTTTTCATAAACTTCTTTTGCGATTTCGAGGTTCATTTTATGTCCTGACGAATTTTGGTAAGCCCATGGTACTACTACACTCATGGCAATTTCCGGGTTATCGGCAGGAGCATAGGTAACAAAGGTTATATTATAGGTTTCTGGCTGTACAGTACCCTTTTCCCATTTAGGTCCATCATAAAAGGCTTCCGCTGTACCTGTTTTACCTGCTGGTTTATAGTCAGCATTTCCAAAATAAGAGTAGGCGGTTCCTCCGGTGGATTGGGTAACTTGTCTAAATCCTTCCTGGACACGTTCAATCCATTCAGTTTTCATTGGAAGAGTATTCATCACTTCTGTTTTAACCTCTTTAATAACCGGTCCAAGCGTATTATCTTCATCATCATCCACTGGCTCACGGACTTGTTTTAAAACATGCGGTTTTATACGGTTACCTCCATTTGCAATGGTAGAAACATATTGAGCCAACTGCAATGGAGTATACGTATCGTATTGGCCAATGGAAAAGTCCATTAATAATCCGGCACCCTGCGAGGATCCTTTATAGCCGATTTGTTCACCAGGTAAGTCTATACCTGTTTTAACACCTAAGCCAAATTGACTGTAATAATTCCTCATTGTGCTGAATGCTGAGTTATTAACTTTCAGAGAGCCTCCCGGAACATAGTTTCCTTTACCAAGAGCAATCGCTGTTTTAAACATGTAGACATTGGAGGATACTTTCAGTGCTTCAATGTCACTAATATTCCCAAAATTCTTCCATGATTTTTTAATTGGCGTGGCTTTAATCTTCATTGGTCCATCATAAATGACTTGTCCAGGTTTTATTGCACCGGTCTGGTATCCCGTTAAAATAGTTGCTCCTTTAACTGAAGAGCCCATGGCATAGGATGAAGTAAAAGTTCCCAATGCCATATCATTCATTTGCATTTTTCCATTATCATCGGCTGCATATTGTTTACCAGCCAGAGTTAGGAGTTCACCAGTATTAGGATTCGTTACAACAACAAAAGCACGATCGAGATATTTTGTATTCCCGCTTGCTTTCTTTTCCTTCAATTGCTTTTCAATAATTTCTTCTGTGGCTATTTGAAGATCCATATCAACTGTTAATACAAGATCCTTACCTCTTTGTCCTTCAGAAATAACCTCCGTGCTGACAATATCGCCGGATGTATTAGTTACATTTCTAATTTTCTCCTGTTGACCGCGTAATAAATCTTCATATTGCTGTTCTAAGTAGGAGGTTCCAACTCTATCATTTCGACTGTAGCCCCGAGCTAAATAATAACTTGTTTTATCAGAGGGCAATCCTTCGCTGGCACTTGATACTTTACCTAAAACAGATTTAAGCGTATCGCCATACGCATATTTACGTTCCCAATCTGTTGTTGTATCAACGCCTGGAAGAGATTCAATCTGCTCATTAACTCTCGCTACCTCTTCATATGTCGTTCCTTTATTTTTCACAATTTGCGGAGTTAAATAGTAACCGGCAATAAACTTGCTATAGATCGCCAGCACTTCCAACTCACTTTGACTGTAATCTATTTCTTTTTCAGTAATTCGCTCAAGCTGTAATTTGTATATATCATCATCTGTCAGCTTTCCATCACTTAATTGCTGATATTCTTTTTCTGTTACTTTCTTTTTAGCAGCTTCTGGGTTATTTAAAATCCAAAAGTCTTTCATATCCCTTTCACGAACTTTATCAGTATCAACCTCAATTAGCTTGGAAAGTTTTTCAGCAGTTTCAAGCATCTCTTTGCTTGAGGTTTTTTGTGTACGTGTGTAAGTTATCGCATATAAAGGTTGATTATCAACGATGATTTTTCCATTTCGATCATATATTTTTCCCCTCGGCACAGAATTGCTCACAGTTACATCCTCTGTCCGCTCTATTTCACGCTTATAGTCATCTCCATATACAATCTGAACAATTCCTAAACGGAGTATTAATGCAGAAAACATTACAAATACTGCAAAAAACAGTAGATTCAGGCGAACAGGTACATGTTTTTTCTTTTTCTTTTTTCTGACTTTCACTGTCCCCATCCCTTCTAATACACATTTCTTATCATTTTATTATCAATTTTTAAAGATTAACAGAAGTAAAAGATTCCAGCAACTTTTAGTTTCTTACATCTTGATGTCTTTTACAAAATAATAAACAAACAGATGTCCGGACCCTAATAATAATAGCAATATTTTGATGCCGGTACTCTCCGGCAAAATTTTAATGAACAATATAAACATAAGAATCGATGCGGCTCTTCCCATATTTAAAAATAATTCCCGGATTACCACATATTCGATACGATGTTCCCCCGCTTCCCAGGATCGTCCTATTACATCATACGTGACAGACATATAGGGGACAAGCAATAAGGGATAAGCTACTGCAAGAATAGACGCATATGTAAGCAGTTTAGTGAATGACACTTGATATATCAGAAAAAAGATTGAACCATAAAGGAAAATGGCCCCCACCAGCATCGACCATTTTCGGTAACGAACCTTTATATATCTGCTGACTAAAAAATAAGCAATAAATGATACTCCTGAACTAATTAATCCATATGTACCTAAAGCCATTTCGCTACCCGTTTCGACAAATACAAAAACGGAAACAACAAAGAGAAACGTCCCTTCCCTTAGCCCCTGCGAAAAATTAGCATACGTAATTCTTCTCCAATCTTTATTATTTTTTCTTTCATCAAGAATACGCTTCAGCATATACTTCCCATTAGCTGCTCTGCTTTTTAATAAGAAACTGACAAGTACTGCCACGATAAACAAACACAGGGAAACTCCAAAAATGAACAGATAACCATTGTTATCAGTCAAAACCGTAATAATATATCCCGCAAAAAAAGGACCAATCATTCCGCCGATAGACCCAGTTATCCCTTGGAGCCCATTAAATGTATCTCTAGTTTCAGGTTCGGTAATTTCGAATGTCATGAGATTATATGCAAGCCAATAGAATCCATATCCTATTCCAAGTAAACCACCAATCAGAACAAGATAAAGGTGAGAGGTAGAACTGAATGTCAGGACCGCTATATAAAATGCAGCTAAAAACAAGATTCCAATCCTCAGTACAATAATACGATCTATGCGTTTAGCCAATTTCCCAGCTAAAATAAAGGTAACTCCCTGTAGGATTACAACGGACAGATTATAAATCCCCAGATTGATCAATGCCTCAGACTGTTTCCATAAATAGATATTGACAAAAGTATTGGAAAGAGCCGTACTCAATGAATAAAGTGCTCCAATTAACAAAAGGATATAAAGTTCTTTATTTGTTTTTATTTTATTGACAAATTGATTATCCATTTTCATAAAAACTCCCCTTCACTTCCGGTTAGTTTTCCTGTAGATAATCCTCTTATGTAGAATTAAATCATTTGGTATTTGTTAACAGCACAATCCTTTATTTTTTGCACAAAAAAAGATACAGGAAACGAATCGGATTCATTTCCTGTACCCACACTTATTATACGATTATTTTGCTGCTGCGTAGCGCTTAGAAACTTCATCCCAATTTACAACATTCCAGAAAGAATTAATGTATTCAGGACGACGGTTTTGGTAGTTTAAGTAGTATGCATGCTCCCAAACATCAAGACCTAGGATTGGTGTTTTACCTTCCATTAATGGAGAATCCTGATTAGCAGTGCTGGAAAGTTCTAACTCACCATCTTTAACAGTAAGCCAAGCCCAACCGGAACCAAAACGAGTTGTAGCAGCTTTCGCAAACTCTTCTTTAAAGTTTTCAAAGCTTCCAAATTTAGCTGTTAGTGCATCAGCTAATTCACCTTCTGGTTGTCCGCCCCCATTAGGAGATAGAATATTCCAGAATAATGTGTGGTTAGCATGTCCACCGCCATTGTTTCTAACAGCAGTACGAATGCTTTCAGGTACAGAGTCGATGTCAGCTAAAAGATCTTCCAAGCTTTTTGCTGCCAATGTTTCCTGTCCTTCTAAAGCATTGTTTAAGTTAGTCACATACGTGTTATGATGTTTTGTGTGATGAATATTCATTGTTTCTTTGTCGATATGAGGCTCCAACGCATCATACTCATACGGTAATTGTGGTAAAGAATAAGTCATAATTCTCTCCTCCTAATAATTGTAAGAATAAGTACTTTCGGGCAATTCTGTAAGTTCGTGTGTTACGAAAGTCTTTATCTTTAGATTAGCAATTGAAACCGTTTATTTCAACCTTTATGCCTTATCAAAGCACTCGGATAAAGAAATACACAATCATAATGGTCTGAATGATAAATTTGGTTATCACACTGCCGACAAATCCAACGACAGAACCCATACCAATTTTCACTGCATTTTTTAGCGACTGTTTATGTACCAACAATTCAGCTATGACTGCACCTAAAAACGGCCCCAGTATAATACCAAGAAAAGGAATAACAAACGGTCCAATCAGCAATCCTATCGTACTACCCCAAACACCTGCTTTTGAACCCCCAAATTTCTTAACACCAAAAAGATTAACCAAATAATCTGCACCAAACAAAAGTAAAACAAACATTCCCTGTACAATCCAAAAAAACCACGAAAACGGTTCAAATGAAAAGAATACCCCATATAAAAGCATTCCACCTACTATAAATAGAACGCTTGGAATAATAGGATATATCAATCCTACAAACCCAATAATAAATACCAGCCAAATAATAAGCCAATTCATCCAATCCATCTTCGACACTCCTCTCAAATACCCTAATTCAATACACACTTAACACTTTTTCGATTTGTTTCGCTATAATAAGCAGAACTTTCTTGTCTTATCGACATAAGCCAGATAGAATAAAGAATGAATTTAAAAAAAGGTGTTGTAGCCCATGAATATATTCTCACAATTTATTAAAAGTCTATACTCGCCAAAGCATATTGCGTCCTTTCGCTTTCAGGGTATAGGGAAAGCCATCCTCTATGCTTTTTTATTATCTCTAATAACTATTTTACCATCATCGATCTATCTTACAAATGCAATCCTAGATGGGGCAGATCATATGGCAAAAACATTAACAACAGATTTTCCTGAATTTGAAATTAAAGATGGCAGACTTCATTCAGATGAATCATTACCTGTCATTATTAATGATGATGTAGCTACGTTCCATTTTGACAGCACCGGTAGTTTGAATGCAAATGATATCACCAGCCCTACCGGAGTAGACTTTGGAATTCTACAGGATGAATTTGTCATTGCTGCAGACGGGGAATCACAAACAATTCCTTATTCTATGATACCCGGTCTTGAATTAACCAATGAAAAGGCCAGCGATTATATTAAATCTGCAAAAACATCTTTATACATAATAATCGGTCTATGTATGTTAGTCATGTATCTATTTACAACAGCAATATTCTTCTTGGAGATTACACTTCTAGCCTACCTTACCGGCTTATTTGTAACTTCCATGAACAGAAAAGCTACTTTTGGACAGCAGTGGAGGATAGCCACTTACAGCTTTACATTAGCCGTAACGTTCTTTACGTTTATGAATTTTATTCAGGTTCCTGTAATAGGTGATGTTTATGTCAAATGGTTTATTACACTAATGATGATCTACCTGACTATTAAAGAAATGCCTATTCCAAAAAGTAAACAAAAGACCATACAATCATAAAGTGTAGCCCTTCCGAATTTCTGCGGAAGGGTTTATCTTTAGCCTCTAGTATTAAATGCGGGTCATCCAGGTCAACATTTCCTCTATTCCTCTATTCTATCTAAACGTTAGCTCTAAAAAAATCCTTCAAAATCAATTCTATTATCTCTACTAACTTCATATACTCTAGTAAAAGATGGAGGGAGTGCTAAAAGAGATGAAAAGAATAATCCTGTTTATCGGCTTTTGTATAGTAGCTTACTCGATATATTTTGATATAAGTGTAGGCACCCTTCCTGCCTACTCCTCCGAGAATATGGATAAAATGAATGAAAACTACTATAATATAAAAGTAGAGCCGGGAGATACCGTTCTTTCTATAATAGAGAAAAATGAAGGTACTATCCCAGTACCGATTGATCAAATGATTGAAGACTTTTCTTTATTAAATAACGGAATGAAACCGGAAGAAATAGAAATCGGACAAACTTACCGATTTAAAAATTACTAAAGCCAATTCATAATCAACTTTATTGTTATTTTAGCTAAAACGCTGATACAATAATTTAGAAGATAATATATTTATTGGTATTGAGGCAAACAGCCTAAAAGGAGAGAATGACCAGTGAGTGAACTAATACATCGTACAAAAACCCGCCCCGTAAAAGTGGGACCACTGACTATCGGTGGCAACGATGAAGTTATAATACAAAGTATGACGACAACGAAGACACATGATGTAGAAGCAACAGTCGCGGAAATAAATCGTTTAGAAGAAGCTGGCTGCCAAATTGTACGTGTAGCTTGTCCTGATGAACGGGCTGCTCATGCAATTTCTGAAATTAAAAAACGTATTAATATACCTTTAGTAGTTGATATTCACTTTGACTATCGTCTGGCTTTAATCGCGATTGAAGGCGGAGCTGATAAAATCCGTATTAACCCGGGCAATATCGGCAGACGCGAAAAAGTGGAAGCTGTTGTAAAAGCAGCTAAAGCGAAAGGGATTCCAATTCGTATCGGGGTCAACGCAGGATCTTTAGAACGTAAAATCCTTGAAAAATACGGTTACCCAACTGCAGACGGTATGGTTGAGAGTGCTTTACATCATATAAAAATTCTAGAAGACTTAGACTTCCATGACATCATTGTATCAATGAAAGCATCTGATGTACGCTTGGCAATTGAAGCCTATGAAAAGGCAGCACAGGCCTTTGATTATCCACTTCACCTTGGAATCACAGAATCCGGCACGTTATTTTCAGGAACGATTAAGAGTTCTGCCGGTATTGGTGCCTTATTAAGTAAAGGTATTGGGAATACTTTGCGCATTTCTTTAAGTGCTGATCCGGTTGAAGAAGTCAAAGTAGCCAGAGAGCTGTTAAAAGTATTTGGTCTATCAGCCAATTCAGCTACCTTAATATCATGTCCGACATGCGGACGTATAGAGATTGATTTAATTTCCATTGCTAACGAAGTGGATGAATATATTCAAAAAATTAAAGCTCCAATTAAAGTGGCAGTATTAGGATGTGCCGTTAACGGACCTGGCGAAGCAAGAGAAGCAGATATCGGCATTGCTGGTGCTCGCGGAGAAGGTCTATTGTTCCGCAAGGGTAAAATCGTTCGTAAAGTGCCAGAAGAAATAATGGTTGAGGAACTAAAAAAAGAAATCGATATTCTTGCTGAAGAGTATTACGAAAAACAAAGAATTGAAAAAGAAAAAGCAAGCCTGTCTTAAATTAAGCAGAAGAAATTCAGGTTCGAACCAGAGACTTTAAATTAATTAAAGGTATGAGAATTTATTCTTTTGCCTAGTATATGTAAACAAAGAACTTCAAAATAATAATTATTTTGAAGTTCTTTGTTTTATATCTGTTATTTATGATTGGAGGGATTGGATAAAAATCCAATCCCTAAACTATTTGAGATTTGAAAGCCCATAAACGATAGCAGGCCTACTGTATTAGAAAAAGGGATATACCAAAAGACCAGCAACAACAGAAAATACACCAATTACTATTGCTGCTATCCCCATCATACGCGATTCAGTTTTCATCGCAAAAATCCCTGCGACAATGCCAATTGTTCCAAAAATCACCGGCATAAAAAATAGAGAGGCAATTGACAAGGCTAACGCCACTATACCAAAGCTGCTAGCTTTAGAAGTGGTCTTATTATTATTTCCTGTTTGACTATGACGTCTGTATTCAGCAGAATCCATAAATTCTGCTCCGGTCTCCTCATGATAATTTAGCTTTTGACACACGACTTCATTTTTAAATTTATCTCTTTTATTTCTTGCATTCCAATGTCTTTTTGAGGCTGACAATAGCATTCCCTACCTTCCTTTATTGAAGCCTTCCTAGTTTGCTCCATAAAAGGCTTACTCATAAGCAGAGATTGTTGCATGAATCTACAAAATTTAGAAAAGCAATTTGTCGCATTTTGATGTAAACTACATACAAACATATTTTGGAGGAAATGCTTCATGTCAAAACCTAAACGTTTTGGAATAGATATTGATGGTACCATCACTACACAGGATTCCATGCTTCCTTATATCAACAAAGCCTTTCGCTTACAATTAACATTAGAGGATATTAACCAATATGAATTTTATCCGTTTGTAAATGTTCCAGAGCATGAATTTGATCTTTGGTTTCAAAAACACGAACCCATCATCTATTCTGAATCACCTATGGCAAAGGATGCCAAACGAGTTTTACAGGAATGGAAAGAAATATATGAACTGTTTTTCATCAGTGCCAGAAATCAAACTTTATTGCCGGTTACAAAGGAGTGGTTCAGTAAAAACGATTTACTGTATCACCACATCGAATTAATCGGTACGCATAATAAAATTTCAACGGTTAAAAAACACGAAATCGATCTTTTCTTTGAGGATAAGCACGATAACGCTGTTGCAATTGCTGAAGAATGTGAAATTCCAGTCATCTTATTTGACGCACCTTATAATCGAATGGCTATCCCAAACAATGTGATCAGGGTGGAAAATTGGGCAGAAGCCTATCAGTGGGTAAACCATTGGACTAAGGAAAATCGGTAATAAAAAGGAGCCACTCTCCAATCGCAGAATGGCTCCTTTCTAGTTACTTTGTTGTATATTCTCCTGCAAACAATCTGGACATCTTCCGTATATTTCAAATTTATGTCCTGAAATATCATATCCTTTAAAATCCTCTGTTATTTTTTCCATTGGACATAACTCTACATTACGAGTTTTTCCGCATTCCATACAAATGAAATGATGATGATGATGATTTCCAACACAAGCAAATCGGAATCTTTTTTCACCAGATAACTCAGTGGTTTCTAGAATCCCTAAGTTTGCATACAAGGATAAATTTCGGTATATCGTGTCATAGCTCATACCTGGGTACGAACTTTTCAATTTTTCAAGGACTTCTTTGGCTGTTAAATAACGATTGCTCTTCGAAAAAAGTTCAAGCATGTCTTCACGCTTCTCAGTGTATTTGTAGCCCTTATCTTTCAAGAGTTGTATTGCTTCTTTAACATCCATCTTCAGATACCTCCTTACGCAGTCATTCTCCATTTCTTGATAAAAATTGTGATTAAAAGAATGATAATTGCCAATACAACGATTGTACCACCCGGAGCAAGATTTAAGTAATAGGATGTGAATAATCCGCCTATTACAGCCAATTCTCCAAATAGAATGGAAATAAAAATGGTTTGTTTAAACCCCTTCGCTACTTTTAAGGCAGCCGCTACCGGTAAAGTCATTAATGAAGAAACAAGCAGGACACCCACAATTCTCATAGAAATGGCAATGACCAAAGCAACGAGCACGATAAAGATAAAGTGAATCGCTTTAGCCGGTATTCCGGAAGTTTTAGCATGCTCCTCATCAAAGGATAAAAGGAATAATTCTTTATATAAGAATATAACAATTGCGATAACAGCAATACTGATTGCCAAAACAATCCATAAGTCTGTCCGACTTACCGCACTGACACTCCCAAATAAATATCCAAATAAATCAGTCGTGAAGCCATTAGCGAGCGAGATAAAAATCGCTCCCAACCCTACTCCTCCGGAAAGAATGATTGGAATGGCAAGTTCCTGATAATGTTTATAGACGGAACGCAGTCGCTCTATAAAAAGCGATCCCGTTACCGAGAAGGCCATCCCCATATATAAAGGGTTGATAGGACCCAGTGCAGGCACTTCCTTACTTAGTAACAAACTGAATGCAATTCCAGTCAGGGTTACATGGCTAAGGGCATCTGCAATTAAGGAGAGTTTTCGAACTACAATAAATACACCCAACAGCGGAGCAATAATACCAATCACAATCCCCGCTAGAAAGGCATTTTGTAGAAATTCATACTGAAACATTGATAACATACTACTTCCTCCAAATTAATGATCATGTGTTAATGTATAAACATCATGGCCATAAAAAGCTGACATATCCTTATCATCTAAATGTTCATATTCACATGTATTCCCGTGAAAATGCAATTGTTTATTTAGACATGCAATATGAGTGACCTTTTCTGTAATGGTACCAGTATCGTGAGTAACCAAAATAAGTGTCAATCCAAGGTTACGGTTTAAATCGTAAAGCAGGTCATAAAAATTAGTAACATTCTTTACATCTACACCAACTGTAGGTTCATCCAGTATTAACATAGCAGGATCGCTGACCAGTGCTCTTGCAATGAATACCCGTTGTTGCTGACCGCCCGATAATTCTCCAATTGGTCTTTTGATGAAATCCTGCATTCCTACTTCTTTGAGCGCTTTCACCACTTTTTGGCGATGAGTTTTATTATAGAAACGAAAAAGTCCTATTTTCTTCGTTAATCCGCTTGCTACAACTTCTTCCACTGTAGCTGGGAAACCACTGTTAAAGGAATTGGCCTTTTGTGATACATAGCCAATTTTCTCCCAATGTTTAAATTTGTTTATTTTCTCACCGAATAAGAAAATTTCTCCTTGCTGTACTTTATTTAATCCAAGCATCAGCTTCAGCAATGTTGATTTGCCAGAACCATTCGGTCCGACAATAGCGAGGAAATCTCCATCCTTGACGGATAAATTAATATCTTCCAGAACGTTTTCTCTCTCATATTTATAAGTAACATGTTCAATTTTAATTAAGTCATTATTCATAATCGGCCACCTGTTAATAAGAATGATTACGATTTACCTCAAGTAGTATACAGGACAATTTCAGTAAAGTAAACACATTTACTTAATATTGTATAATTTAGTTCATTTTTTTCTGTCCTTTTCATATGGTAAACATGGGGTGGTAATTTGAAGCTATTTGAAAGCATTGTTAACTTAAAAATCAATCGTATCACTGCCAGTGAATTGCTTGATTTTGCCGGGCAGAATGGTTTAACTTTAACAAAAACGGAAGCTGAGGAAATAACCAAACTAATCCGGGGGAAATCCGTTAATATTTTTGATCAGACTGAACGAAAACAGCTTTTAAAAAATATCGAGAAAATTACCGGTGCTGAGAAAGCGCAGAAAATCGAGAAAATATTTTATAGCATGATCGGAATTTAAAAAGGAAGCAGTACATCTGTACTGCTCCCCTTCTCTTTATACCGTTTGTCCAAGCATGGAAGCTTGAAAATCTACCCAAGCTCCATCTCTTAGCATATCAATTTCATGTTTATACGGTGCTTTTTTGTTTGTTTTATCCGTACCTACAAATGGAGTCTCCAATATTTTTGGTACAGAGCTTAATTGTGGATGATGGACAATGTAATGAAGTGGCTGAAAACCAATCTTTCCATACCCGATATTTTCATGTCGGTCTTTTCTCATTCCACATTCATTTTTACTGTCATTAATATGCAGCACTTTAATACGATCTACACCGACAGTTTTATCAAAATGATTTAAAACGCCATCAAAATCATTCACAATATCATAACCCGCATCATGCGTATGACAAGTATCAAAGCAAACACTCAGCTTATCATTGTGTGTAACTCCATCGATAATCATCGCTAATTCTTCAAAACTTCTTCCACACTCTGAGCCCTTGCCGGCCATCGTTTCTAATGCGATTTGGACTTTTTGATCAGGGGTAATGACTTCATTTAATCCCTCGATGATCTTTTTAATACCTACTTCTGAACCTTCTCCGACATGAGCACCTGGATGCAATACAATTTGGTAGGCCCCCAGAGCTTCCGTCCGTTCGATTTCCGAACGAAGAAAATCAACACCCAATTGGAAAGTAGCGGGATTTACTGCGTTACCGATATTGATAATATAAGGAGCATGGACAACGATATCGCTCATTCCATTTTCCTCCATATGCAATAGACCTGCTGCAATATTTAAATCCTCGATTTTCTTTCTTCTTGTGTTTTGAGGAGCGCCTGTATAAATCATAAATGTATTGGCACCATAAGAAGTTGCTTCTTCACTTGCGCCTAAAAGCATTTTCTTTCCGCTCATGGAAACATGTGATCCAATTTTAAGCATCCATTTGCCCCCTTTTATCTTTTCTTTAAGCGTCTTTCTCTCTTTTTGATTTTTTCTACTTCTGCTTTAACTTTCTTTTTATAGCCAGGCTTTACTTTACGTAAATGCTTAGAGAATTTACCATAATTCTTTACCTCACCGGCTGCTTTAGGTGAATTTTTACGTTTTTTACGCTTATTGCGGTCATCAATTTCAACCCATTCACCTTTTACTACGTCACGGTTGCTGAATGTTACACCCATGGATTCGAGTTTATTCAGAGCTTGATCATCCTTCTCTTCATAAAGGGTAACAGCGACTCCGGACATACCTGCGCGCGCTGTACGGCCACAGCGATGGATATAGAAATCCAAGTCCTGAGGAAGTTCATAGTTAATCACATGACTTACACCTTCAATATCAATACCTCTTGCTGCTAGGTCTGTCGCTACAACATATTGATATTTAAGAGCATTAATCTCTTTCATAACCCTTTTTCTTTCTCTTGCCGGTAAGTTACCGTGTAGTCTTCCTACCTGCAATCCCTTTTCAAGGAGGGCATCTGCCAGCTCATCTGCGTTTTGCTTTGTGTTAGCAAAAATAAGCACAAGGAAAGGATTTTGAAGTTCAATAATTGACTTAACCAATTGAACCTTGTCTCGGTGTCTAACAGGAACGAGAATGTGCTCCAATTTTTCTACAGACACTTTTGTCGGATCCACATGGATATGTTTCGGATTGTTCATATACTTTTTCAAGAATGGCTGTAGCTTTTCTGGAATTGTCGCAGAAAATACTAGCATTTGCAGCTTAGGAGCCATCCTTGAAGCGATTTTATCCACATCTTCCATAAATCCTAAATCAATCATTAAATCAGCTTCATCAACTACTAAAATATCGGCAGAAAAAACACTCAACGCATTTTCTTCCGATAAATCTTTAATACGACCAGGTGTACCGATCACAAGCTGTGGTTGAACGGTGAGCTTGTCAATTGAACGTTGTTTATCTGTTCCACCTACATAGCTTTTTATATGAATTTGTTTATCTTCAGGAAATTTCTCATTCAAAGAAACAGCAGCTTTATAAATTTGGGCCGCTAATTCTCTCGTCGGTGCCGTAATTACAGCCTGTACTTCCATCTTTTCCTGATTGATTTTAGCCATGATCGGCAATAGAAAAGAATGGGTTTTTCCAGTGCCAGTTTGTGACTGCCCTATAATACTCTTACCGCTAAATACAGCTGGAATGACTCTTTCCTGTATGATTGTCGGCTCCTTAAATCCTACCTTCTCAACAGCTTCCAATACATATTCGGGTAACTTAAACATTTTAAATGAACTCATTTTTTACCAACTTTCTGACATGCTTACAAGCTTTTTAGCAACTATCCTTCTCATATTACCTTATGTGAAGGACTAATAACAAGTTTTTGTAGATTAAAAGCCTATTCTTTCATATATTCGCACTTTACCGTCCCTAACTGACATATTCTATTATGGGAACTTAAGTAAAATATTGAATAGAAAGGAGGGTTAAATATGCCGCCTATGAGACCACCCATTTTCGGCCCGCCACGAGGACCAGGCTTTATCAGAGGTTCTGCCCCACCACAATTTAATACAAGAGGATTATTCGGTCCACCTATGCCAAGGAGAGGAATTCCTTTTGGAGCAGCAAGTGCTCCCAAGCAAGGAGGAGGATTTCTGGCTTCTTTGTTTGGCAGAGGAGGAGGTTCCGGCTTGGCACAGGGTGCCGGTACAGCTGCTAAAGCTGCCGGAGGAGGTTCCACTTTAACAAATTTTATGAACAGTACGCAAAAGGTGTTAGCAGCAGGGGAACGTGTGGTACCAATGGTTCGCCAAGTTCAGCAATATGGACCTTTAATTAAAAATTTACCATCCATGTGGAAAATTTATCGGGGATTAAATGCAACTACAGCAGAAGATCAAGAAGAAGCTATCGATCAGGTCGACTCAAACATTTTGGAGTCATCCAACCATATAGAATCTTCAGCTTCTCTTAAAAGCTCTAAAAAGGAAAAGAATGATTCTAGCGAAATAGACTATTCACACGAGCTTCCTGGAAGCACAATAATAAAATCGAAACCTCAAAATGTGAAACCATCCCTGCCAAAGCTTTTCATCTAACTATACAGCGCCCCTAAAAGGAGCGCTTTTCTACATATGCAATATCTCCCGAAGGATTTCTTTTTGTAAGTTTTTAATCACTCGCTTATAATATAAGAAACACTCCATCTGTCAAACAGACATGGAGCAAGGAGGTTTTTTTGAATTAATGAAAGTAGTTAAAATTTCCCCAAGAGGATATTGTTACGGCGTTGTTGATGCGATGGTTATCGCCAGAAATGCCGCTTTAGATAAAACTTTGCCACGCCCTATTTATATTCTGGGTATGATTGTTCATAATCAGCATGTAACGGAAGCGTTTGAACAAGATGGGATTATCACCCTCGACGGCAAAGACCGTAAAGAAATAATCGAGAAGGTTGATTCCGGCACTGTCATCTTTACTGCTCACGGTATCTCACCTGAAGTAAGAGAAATTGCCAAACAAAAGGGGCTTGTAACGATTGACGCAACCTGTCCGGATGTAACAGCAACTCATAATTTAATTGAAGCAAAAGAAAAAGAAGGATATGATATCATTTATATCGGTAAGAAAGGCCACCCGGAACCTGAAGGCGCCGTTGGTGTAGCCCCGGATATCGTCCATCTCGTTGAGTCCAAACAAGATATTGATGACCTCACAATTGAAAACGAGAAAATCACTGTGACCAACCAAACAACTATGAGTCAGTGGGATGTTGCCGACTTAATAGATGAAGTTAAGAAAAAATATCCTGCAGCAGAAATTCATAAAGAAATTTGCATGGCTACTCAAGTCCGTCAGGAAGCTGTTGCTGAGCAAGCAAAAGACCTTGACGTTCTTATTGTAGTTGGAGATCCTAAGAGTAATAACTCAAACAGATTGGCACAGGTATCGGAAGAAATCGCCCATACAAAAGCCTATCGAATTGCTGATGTCAGCGAGTTGGAAATAGAATGGATTAAAGATGCTCAAGTAGTTGGTGTAACAGCTGGAGCATCCACACCAACACCTATTACCAAAGAAGTCATTACATTCTTGGAACAGTTCGACCCGGCTGATTCATCGACATGGAAAACGGAAAAGAAAGTACCTCTTTCCAAAATATTACCTAAAGTGAAAGTGAAATAATGCAATAGCTACAAAGAAAAAAGGACCCAGGGGTCCTTTTTTCTTTTTATTACTCTATCTTCAGGCCTTAACCGCTCGAGTCATCATAAGACAGGACGTTTTGGTCACAAAGACGTGGCCACACAACGTGGCGTTCTTAGTCTTTGTTCCTCAACCAATCGTCTCAACTTTTTAGTCAATCCAGCTTCGACGGCTAGAAGCTCAGGACATAAGCATGACCTCTACAGGAGGAAAGAACACCTCCTTCCGAGCCCCTGTCTTATGCTCCTCGCGGGCCTACAGGATGTAGGTCATGAAGACGTTGCCACAGGACGTGGCGCTTTTAGTCTTCGTTCCTTTTACAGCCCTTCAGCCTTTTATGTAATCCAGCTTCAGGGCCTAACCGCTCGAGTCATAAGTGTAGCTGCTGCGGGAGAAAAAAGCGTTCTCCCTACGCACCTCCTCTTATGCTTGTCGCGGCTGAGCAAGGCCCTTCAGCCTTTTAGTTAATCCAGCTTCGACTCCTAGTCCCTCGAGTCATAAGGATAGCCTCTGCGGGGGAGGAACATCCCCTCAGCCTCTCTCTTATGCTTTTCGGAGGCCTACAGGATGTAGGTCACAAAGATGTTGCCACACGACGTGGCGTTCTTAGTCTTTGTTCCTCAACCAGTCGTCTCAGCCTTTTAGTCAATCCAGCTTCGACGGCTAGAAGCTCAGGACATAAGCATGACCTCTACAGGAGGAAAGAACACCTCCTTCCGAGCCCCTGTCTTATGCTCCTCGCTTCTGGGCAAGCCGCCTCAGCTTTTTAGATTACCTGGAATGGATTTGTGTCTATTTCTGATGCGATAAATTCTACCTCATAGCCAGCGTTTTTGCATAGGGAGGTCATTTTTTGGGAGACGCCCTGTTTCATAATTTTTTCAAAATTATGGCCAGGGTCAATGATATTCATGCCTTCTTGTTTAAAATCAACGGCTGTATGGTAATAAATATCTCCAGTAATAAATACGTCAGCACCAGCAAATTGAGCTGTTCTTACAAATTTATCACCGTCTCCGCCTAAAACAGCTACCTTCTTCACTATCGCGTCCAGATTCCCGATTACACGAACAGAAGTTACATCCAGTGCCTGTTTGACATGCTCTGCATATTCTCTTAAAGACATAGCCTCTGAGATAGCACCTACTCGACCTAAACCAAATTCCTTACCTGACTCGTTTTCAAGAACATACAAATCGTAAGCGACTTCTTCGTAAGGATGAGCTTTGAGCATTGCTTTTACGACTTTGTTTGTAATAGATTCCGGAACAATTACTTCTATTTTTACTTCTTCTACGTGTTCAAACTCGCCAGAAGACCCAATATACGGATCTGCCTCTTGATTTGGCTTAAATCTACCCGTGCCTGATAGGGTAAAACTGCAATGACTGTAATTGCCCAAATTGCCTGCACCAGCTTTTCCTAATGCTTCACGCACTTCAGTTTCAGCTGAAGTAGGCGTATATACGGCTACTTTGTAAAGTTTTTCTCGATGGGTAACCTTCAAAACAGAAGTATTCTCTAGTCCCAATGCATCAGCAAGCATATCATTGACCCCGCCCTCCGCGATGTCTAGATTCGTATGCGCTGCATACAGAGCAATATCATTTTTAATTAATTTTTCAATCGTTCTCCCTGCAGGCTGATCAGGGATGATTTTTTTTAATGGCCGAAAAATTAACGGGTGATGTGCAATTATTAAATCTACACCTTGATTTACAGCTTCATCAACCACTTCTTCCGTTACATCCAATGCCACAATAACTTTCTTTACTTTTTTAGCAAGACTACCTACCTGCAATCCAATTGGATCTCCATCCTCAGCTAAATATTTGGGAGAAAAGCTTTCAAAAAGCTGGATGACTTCATAACCATTCGGTGTTTTCATTATTGAAGCGCCTCCTCTACCAACTCTATGGATTTTTGGATTTCTTCTTTCTTTTCCTGAGTCCGTTCGTTTTCACTGGACTCTATTTGTTTCAAAATCTTATTCCAATGCTTTAACTCCATTGTCCACTTTTTCATAAAGATAGGATTCTTTTCTTTCAATAAAAATGGCCCCATTAATTCTGCTGCTTCAAAAGGTAATTCTCGATAAGACTTCAATGGCTCTCCTTTTTCCGCTACTAAAATTTCATATATTTTTTCGTCCTCTTCCAGGATTTCTTCCGCTTTCAATTCCCAACCCTCGGCAATCAGCCATTTCCGGATAAACTGAGCACCAATATTGGGTTGAAGAATTAAGGTCTCCCGTCCTGATAGTTTAGATTTTCCGTTTTCTAAAATACTCGTTATTAAAGACCCACCCATACCGCATATTGTAATGGATGTTACTTCTCCATGAGATATGACTTCCAGCCCATTTCCTTTACGAACGGATATAGAGTCTTCTAGCTTAGATTCCCTCACCTGGCTTAACGCAGATTGAAACGGACCTTCCACTACTTCTCCTGCAATAGCTTTTTGCACGATGCCTTCTTTAACTGCATAGCAAGGCAAATAAGCATGGTCAGATCCAATATCAGCCAAAACACTGCCCTTTGGCACATAGGAGGTTACTCGCGTTAATCTTTTTGATAATTTATCTACATTCATTACTTCATACTCCACTCTTAATAGGAATTCATTTATTTCTTTAGTATAAGAAAACTCATCCCCTATTGCAAAGGACTTTCTTCAGAACATATTTTTCAGCCAAAATATTCCTCCTTGTTTCAATATTTTGGTTTAATAGAGATAGGAACGTGAAAACTGAAACTATATCAACATCCAAACTATAGTAAAGCAGGTGCGTAAATGAGAAAAAGGTGGGTAACCGGTACAATCCTTATCATTAGTTTACTGACAACGTTTCTATTACTCGTTGGCTTTATTCAGGGTACCAGGGCAGTTATAAACCCTAAGGAGATTAATCAGTATAAAACGGTAAAAGAGAAAGAGCCGCTTACTAAAAAAGACACCACAAAATTGTCTATTGTTGCTCTTGGCGATTCTTTAACTCGAGGTGTTGGCGATGATAGCGGAGATGGATATGTAAAAAGATTAAGCACCAAATTAACAGAGGACTATAATCAGAAGATTAGCTTGTCCAACCTCTCAATCAGCGGAGCTAAAACAACCGATTTACTAACCCTTCTTGATACTTCAGGCACCAAGCATACTCTTAAGAATGCTGATTTAATAGTTATGACAATTGGAGGAAATGATCTCTTTCCCGGTGTCGAAACATTAACAACCAACCTCGCTGAATATATACCAGATACAAATACTTTTGTTAATAACAGCAAGAAAATTATCGAGATAATCCGGTCAAATAATGCGGATGCACCTATCTATTGGATCAGCCTGTACAATCCCTTTGAAGAATTCAAGGAATTAGGGGACACGTCTAAGTTTGTTATTGACTGGAATCACCAGCTGCAAACATTAGCTACCCAATACCCCGAATTACATATCATTCCGGTATTTGACTTATTTCAGGGTCAAGGAAAAAACTTTTTGTACACGGATCATTTTCATCCAAATAAAAAAGGCTACGAGGCTATATCAGAACGATTAATCCAGTCCATCGCAAGCCAACAACAGTTGGGAGGGGATTGATTAATGAGTCAATCTGTATTAAAAGTAGATCATTTAACCAAAGTCATTAAGGGAAATCACCTTGTTGAAGATATCAGCTTTGAAGTGAAGCATGGAGAAGTTTTTGGTTTTTTAGGGCCTAACGGTGCAGGTAAGACAACTACCATCCGAATGCTGGTCGGTTTAATTAAACCAACAAAAGGAACCATTACAATTGCTGGTTACAACCTGCGAACATCATTTAAGCAAGCCATGCGCCAGGTAGGCTCGATTGTAGAAAACCCCGAGCTCTATACGTATCTGACAGGCTGGGAAAATCTCAAACAGTTTGCCCGGATGCTCGGAGATGTCCCGGATAACAGAATCGAGGATATTATAAGGCAGGTAAATCTTGAAAGCAGAATACACGACAAAGTTAAAACTTATTCTCTTGGGATGAAGCAACGCCTTGGAATTGCCCAAGCGTTACTAGGAAATCCGCAATTATTAATATTAGATGAACCTACTAATGGCCTTGATCCATCGGGAATACGGGAATTACGTGAATTTGTCCGTTATTTAGTTGAAACAGAAGGTATCAGCGTATTTATATCCAGTCACTTATTAAGTGAAATCCAATTAATGTGTGACCGGGTAGCCATTATCAATAAAGGAAAAATGATTACCGTTTCTACGGTTAAGGATTTACTTGATCATTCCAGAGACAGGGTCGAGTGGAAGGTCACTCCTATAAGAGAAGCATATGACCTATTGAAAACAAAAGAAAACATACAAGATCTACAAATAAAAGATAATCTGCTGATTTGCAGTTTACAATCGGATTTAATCAGTACATACAATCGATTATTGATTGAAAATGGGATTAACGTACATTCTGTTTATGAAAAGACATTAACCTTAGAGGATCTATTTATGGAGCTGACAGGGGGAATCAATCATGATTGAGTTCGGTAAACTCGTATTTAACGAAGCAGAAAAAATAATTAAAAAGCGGCGTATTGCGGTTATCATCCTAATCCTGTTAGTTCTGATTCCAATTTTCCTTTATGCTCAAAACCAACAGACAAAAGAAACTGAGAAACGGATGGGTACAGATGACTGGCGCGTTGTTCTTCAGCAGAGAATTGTCGAAGGTCAGAACCGCCTTAGCAGTACCGGGATATCAGAAGAGTGGAAACATTATTTAAGCATTCAGGTTAAACAGCAACAATACTATTTGGAGCATGATATTAATCCAAGCTCTCCGGGTGCTCCAACATTTGTAAGGGAGTTCCTAAAGCAGGGAATCGGCATGTTTATACCTTTACTCGTGATGATAGTGGCGATTGATATAATCAGCGGAGAGCGCAGTGACGGCACAATAAAATTATTGCTAACCCGACCTGTGAAAAGGTGGAAGATTCTTTTAAGCAAATATGTGACACTGCTCCTATTTATTTCATTAATTGTTTTAATTGTTATAGCTATGGCTTATTTGTTAGCTGGAATATTCTTTAATTTTTCGGGCTGGAAATTACCGATAGCGACAGGGTTCGAATATGCTAATGGCAACTTGATTACTGATTCCATCCGGCTCATTCCACAGTGGCAATATATTTTAATGTCAGCAGGACTCGTTTGGTATGTCAGCGTTATCGTAGGTACAATCGCTCTTATGGTCTCTATACTGATTCGTAACACGCCTGGTGGTATGGGGGTTATGTTTGCTTCCCTTATTGCAGGCGCTATTTTAAAAGGATTTGCAACGGCCTGGGATGGGGCAAAATATATTTACAGTGTGAATATGGAATTAATCGACTATCTATCAGGTAGTATGCCCATGGTTGATGGAATGACTTTACCTTTCTCCTTGTCCATTTTAGCAATATGGGGACTTGGCGCCCTGCTTGTTTCCTTTATTGTATTTACCCGACAGGATATGCTTAGCTAATGTAAAGAACTTTCCACTTAAGCAAGCTTATTCTCAAATAACAGAAAAAGACAAAAACAGGCTAAGGAAAACGAAATCGTTTCCTTAACCTGTTTTTAAAATAGGGAACCTCTTTTAGAGTCCCGCTCGTATACTTATTTTAAGCCAGCTATAAACTCAACCATATCGTCAACTTTGTCTTCTGGGACAAGTCCGCCAGGCATCATGCCTTTACCATTTACGATACGATCTTTAATAAGCTCTTTATCCGTAACCCCAGTTAGCTTCGGACCTGCTCCACCTTCATAATTACCGCCATGACAAGATAAGCATTGTGCTTTATAAATGTCTTCAGGTTTATCAGCACTTGCTGTTTCTTCTGTTTTTCCACCTTCTTCTTTCTCCTTGGCCATTTTATCAGCATCCCCAAGGCCCTTAATGGATAAGAAAAAGACTAGTGTAAGACCAATCACCATAATTAAAATGTATGGCATAAATGCATTGTTTTTCATAGTAGTTCCCCTCCCCTATGTAAATACTAATTAACCATCAACTTACATTTACCCTTCTTTATTTTACTGTAAAAACCAATTTTGGAAAAGTTATAACTTGCATTTTCTTCAAAGTTTTCCATAGTTTCTACAATTCAAATCAATTTTCGGGATAACATTCCCAGTCAATGACATGGTATTTCTCTATATTCCACCCCACTGAAAACTCTTTACATACACTCCCCTAAGCCAGTTTATTGATTTCAAACAACATTAATATGTACTGATAAACCGAACCACTCGAGGTCAAAATGAATAGGTCTACTTTATTACAATAAAAAAACAGCTCTACTTAGAAAATCCAGTAGAGCTGTTTTATTTTCAAACCAATTTATGGTATATTCTATTCTAAGAAATCCTTAAGACGTTTACTGCGACTCGGATGGCGTAATTTACGAAGAGCTTTCGCTTCGATTTGTCGAATACGCTCACGTGTTACACCAAATACTTTACCAACCTCTTCCAATGTACGGGTTCTGCCATCATCTAACCCAAAACGTAAACGAAGAACATTCTCTTCACGGTCTGTTAAAGTATCCAATACATCTTCCAGCTGTTCTTTCAATAATTCATATGCTGCATGATCAGAAGGAGATGTGGCATCCTGGTCTTCAATGAAATCTCCCAGGTGAGAGTCATCTTCTTCACCAATTGGTGTTTCTAATGATACAGGTTCTTGAGCAATTTTTAAAATCTCGCGAACTTTTTCCGGTGTTAAGTCCATTTCTTCAGCTATCTCTTCTGGAGAAGGCTCGCGTCCTAAATCTTGAAGGAGCTGTCTTTGGACCCGGATTAGTTTATTAATGGTTTCTACCATATGCACCGGAATACGGATTGTTCTGGCTTGGTCAGCAATAGCACGAGTGATAGCTTGTCTGATCCACCATGTTGCATACGTACTGAATTTGAAACCTTTACGGTAGTCAAATTTCTCAACTGCTTTAATTAACCCCATATTACCTTCCTGAATCAAATCAAGGAACAACATGCCGCGTCCTACGTATCTTTTCGCAATGCTGACAACGAGACGAAGGTTAGCTTCCGCCAGACGTCTTTTCGCTTCTTCATCGCCTTCTTCTATACGCTCTGCCAAAACAATTTCTTCTTCAGCAGATAATAGATCAACACGACCAATTTCCTTTAGGTACATGCGTACAGGGTCATTAATTTTTACACCTGGAGGAACACTTAGATCATTTAAATCAAACTCTTCTTCTTTTTCAAGTTCTTGAGTCCCTGGATTATCATCAGCATCACTTTCATTCACTATATCAATACCCTGTTCTCCAAGATATTCATAAAATTCATCCATTTGTTCTGAATCAAGCACGAAGCTGGAAAGTCTCTCTGCTACATCCTCATAGGTAAGGCGGTTTCGCTTTTTCCCTAGCTCTGTAATAAATTCTTTTACCTGATCTAATGTCATTTCTGTGTTGTTATCTACTTCTTTTTCTTTGGAACGTGCTGACTTTTCAGCCATTTGTTCCCCTCCTTCTCAATCCACTTCTTATTTAAAGTCATAAAGAATTTCTTAACGAGATGAGCTCGATTCCTAATTCGACAGCACGGCTTGTGTCCTGTCTTCTTGTGGCCTCAAGTAGCTCTGCCTCTTTTTCCTTAATGACTAATAATTTTTGATATTTAGTGATTTGGTGGACATAATCATTTAATTCCTGTTCACTCGGATCGTGATTATAGGTCATCATTTCGATTTCTGTTACAATCTTACGTAAATTTGGATCCGGAAGAAAATGCAGAAACAAACTTGTATCAGCTTCGTGGTCTTCTTCATAAAAAGCAAATAAATACGTAATAATGGCCTGGTGATCATCCACTATCATCTGATTTTCTCCAAGCATTTTTTGAATACGAAATGCAAGTTCACGATCATGGAGCATTAAAGCCAGCAAAGTCTCCTCTGCTTTTATATAAGCAGGTTTCATCCGATTATCCCTACGCACAGTAGTAAATGCTTGCATTTGGTTATTCGGATTAGGAGAGTTTTTTGCCTTCTTATTATGTTTACCCACTTTGCTCTGTTGATTAAGCAAAGAATCAAGAGAAAGTGTGAATTCTGTAGCAATTTGCCTCAAATAAAATTCTCTTTCCACTTCACTATCAAGCTTTGCTGTTTCACGAAGGACTTGATCGATGTAGTCCATCTTATCTCCTTCGTTTGCAAAGTTCTTCCCTCTTTTATGGTAAATCATTTTAAAAGAGATATACGTATGAGCGGCCCCTATTATATCATTTTGGAATTTTTCTTCTCCAAATTCCTTGATATAGTCATCGGGATCATACCCATTAGGCATGACTGCAATTTTCACCTGACAGCCGCTCTCCCGGATCAAATCAGCCGTTTTATTTGCTGCCTCTATCCCCGGGACATCCGAATCATAACAGATGATAATGGTATCTGTACTTCGTTTAAGCAATTGAAGGTGCTGTTCCGTTAATGCTGTACCCATCGTTGCAACACCATTGTGTACCTCTGCACGATCTGCAGATATACAATCAGCAAATCCTTCAAACAAGATAGCTGCGCCTTTTTTTCTTATAAACGGGCGAGCCAGATGATAGTTATATACTATTTTGCTCTTGTTAAATAGAGGTGTCTCAGGACTATTTAAATACTTTGGTTCATCACCGGCTGCAAGCGCTCTTCCAGAAAAAGCAATTGTTTTACCTTGCCTGTCAAAGATCGGAAACATAATTCTATTTCGGAATCGATCGAAATAATTCTGTCCGTCTTCCCGTTTAACCAGCAAACCTGCTTTTTCCATACGTTCGATTGAAAAGTTTCGCTTCTTTAGGAAATTATGCACATAATCCCAGGAATCCAATGAGTACCCTATCTGAAATTTTTCTATGGATTCCATTGTAAATCCACGACTCAGCAGATATTCCAGGGCGTCCTGACCCTGTTTTGTATTTACAAGCAAATGATGGTAAAATTTCCTTAACAGCTCATGTGCTTCCTTCATATCATCGAGTTCATGACGGGGCTTTGTCCCATCCGAAGATTCATTTTCATGAATATCTAATGGTATATTGGCCCTCTCAGCCAAACTTTTTGCAGCTTCTGTGAAGGAATATCCTTCTATGTCCATTAAAAATGTAAATACATTCCCTCCGGCACCACATCCAAAACAATGGAAGATTTGTTTATCAGGGGCTACAGAAAATGATGGACTGTTTTCATTATGAAATGGACATAGACCAAAGTAATTTCGACCTTGTTTTTTTAGCTGAACATATTCACCAACGACATCAGCGATATCATTTTTATTGCGAATTGCGTTCACTGTTTCTTCTGGTATTAATTGGTTTTTCAAATTTTAACACCTGTTTCATAATAAGCATGAATAACTTAATTCTATATCGGTCCCTGAAATCCTTCAATTTTCGACAATATTTTTTGTAATGCTTCCGAAAATTTATTTTTATCAAGGTCCTTTATTTTCCTTGGCCCTTTTTCATACTTGCCGGATCTCCTTGCTTTTGCATTCAAATGCCTGGTTTCAAGAAATGAATCAATTTCATTATCTGTTATCTCTTTACCTCTTGATGTTAAGACGTAAGCATGTTTAGCAAGACATCCTGCAGCCAATCCTATATCTTCAGTAATTACAATATCATGCCGCTTTAAATGATTTAATATATATAAATCTGCCGCATCTCTTCCCGGTTCTACCCATTTCCAGGTAACATCAGGATAACGGTCGGTAGTATTGGTATAGGCTGCCACAAAGTTAATATCTACTTCATATGGTTTGCATACGCTCAAAACCTCTTCTTTAACCGGGCAGGCATCCGCATCTACAAAAACCGTTAAACGACTCTTCCTTTGTATTTCTACATCTCTCATCTTAATCCTTCTTTTTTCCAGGCTGATTATCCATTTGTCGAATTATTTTTTTTAGGACTTCTTGACTTTTTGTTTTTTAAAAGCTTATTCTAGTTTATTCCTTTATAAATAACTCTAAACCTGATGAAAGGTATTTTATCACGATTTTTTATTATAAAATAAATCTTGTCAAATTGCCACACTTTTCACTCGTATAACATAATCCTATATTTTACATGTAAAAAACATGCTTCCGCATGCCTTTTTTATTGTTGTTTATTTACGATATTAACAATAATATTTGCAGTTTCTTCTACGGCCTTATTAGTTACATCAATAACTGGGCAATTTAATTTATTAACAATTGCTTCAAAGTAAGCTAATTCTTCTTTTATGCGATCCATATTTGCATAAACCGCACTATCATTCAATCCAAGAGACTTTAAACGTTCTTTTCTGATATTGTTTAATTTTTCACTGCTAATCGCCAATCCAATGCACTTATTAGGATTTATCTTGAATAATTCTTCAGGAGGTTCAACTTCTGGAACAAGCGGGACATTCGCCACCTTAAATCGTTTATGTGCCAAAAATTGAGATAAAGGAGTTTTTGAGGTACGTGATACACCCAATAGTACAATATCAGCCTTGACAATTCCTTTTGGATCTCTTCCATCATCATATTTCACTGCAAATTCAATTGCCTCAACACGCTTAAAATAATTTTCATCCAGCTTTCTAACCAATCCAGGTTCATTTAAAGCTTGTTCTCCAAACTTATTTTCAAGCGTATCGATGAAAGGTCCAATTATATCAAAGGATACGATCTCTTTTTCTGCAGCTTTTTTAGCCATATACTCGCGTATTTCCGGCTTTACCAATGTATAAGCAATAATTGCATTATCCATTTCAGCTAAGCTCAATACCTCATCAATGGTCGATATATCTTCCACGAATGGTATTCGCTTAAGCGTGATATTATGATTACTAAATTGACTCACTGCTGCCTTTGTCACAAGGTCAGCTGTTTCACCCACTGAATCCGAAACCACATATATGATAGATTGATTCATTGTCTCCTCCAGTAATGAATAATTTCTCTTTTATCTAAAATTGGTTAATGGTCGTCTCTCGCCAAACCAACAAACGCCTTTGTAATGTTTGTTTTAGTTAACCGGCCTGTGACTTCAAAGCCTTTTGGACTCTTTTTAACAACCGGTAGGGCATCAATCTGCTTATCGATTAATTTCTCTGCCACATCAATCAGCAAATCTTCTTTCGTACATATCGTAATATTAGGCATCCTTGTCATAATAATATGTACCGGAATACTGCTTAATTCCTGTTGACCGAGACTAGCTCTTAACAGATCTTTCCTGGAAAGAACACCAACAAGAAGCGACTCTTTATCCACAACAAATAAAGTACCCACATCTTCCAAAAACATGGTGCATATTGCATCATAAACAGATACACCTTCACTGACAACAATCGGTATAGACTGATAATCTCCGACCAATAGCTTTTTAAGATTATCCGTGAGCAATTGGGTTTCCGTCCTGCCTGTGTAGAAATACCCTACACGCGGCCTTGCATCCAAATAACCAGCCATTGTCAGAATCGCTAAGTCTGGGCGCAATGTTGCACGTGTTAAATTTAATTGTTCGGCAATATTTTCGCCTGTAATCGGCCCATTATCTTTAACAATTTGAAGGATCTGTTCTTGTCTTTTGCTTAGTTCGATCTTACTCACCACCCTAAAGTGCCCATATACTTAAATTATATAATTTAATTATAAACTATTTATCCATGAAGTGTAATAAATCCACTTAATTTAAAATAAGCCTGCCCAATAAGGGGACATCGCATTCCTTATTGAGCAAGCTTTACCTTAAAATTTAATTTTTGCTTGTAAAAAGGCTGGAAGTTCTTCGATACTGATACGAGTTTGCTCCATTGTATCACGGTCACGTACAGTTACTTGCTTATCCTCAACTGAATCAAAATCATATGTGATACAGAAAGGTGTTCCAATTTCATCATGACGACGATATCGTTTACCGATAGAACCAGCTTCATCATAGTCTACCATAAAGTCCTCTGACAGTTTGGCAAATACTTCTTTTGCCCCCTCAGAAAGCTTTTTGGACAACGGCAATACTGCAGCTTTGTATGGCGCCAGTGCCGGATGAAGATGCATTACCGTACGGGAAGTACCATCTTCAAGCTGTTCTTCTTCATATGCATCAATTAAGTAAGCCAATGTAACGCGGTCTGCTCCCAGAGATGGCTCAATACAATAAGGAATATACTTTTCGTTTGTCTCAGGATCCAAGTAGTTGAAGTCTTCTCCTGAATACTCCATATGTCTCTTTAAATCAAAGTCTGTACGAGAAGCAATCCCCCAAAGCTCTCCCCAGCCAAATGGGAATTTATATTCAAAATCAGTGGTTGCATTACTGTAATGAGATAGTTCTTCCTCCTCATGGTCACGAAGGCGGAAGTTTTCCTTTTTCATACCTAATGATAACAGCCAATTTTCAGCATAATCTTTCCAATATTGGAACCATTCCAGTTCAGAACCTGGTTTGCAGAAGAATTCCAATTCCATTTGTTCAAATTCACGTGTACGGAATGTAAAGTTACCTGGTGTAATCTCGTTACGGAAGCTCTTACCAACCTGAGCAATACCAAAAGGCAATTTCTTTCTCATTGTACGCTGTACGTTTTTAAAATTAACAAAAATACCTTGTGCTGTTTCAGGACGAAGGAAGATTTCATTTGTACTTGTTTCAGTAACACCCTGGAATGTTTTAAACATTAGGTTAAATTGTCTAATTTCCGTAAAATCCTTTGCTCCACAATCTGGACATGCAATATCATTCTCTTGAATCAATTCTTGCATTTTATCAAAAGATAAGCCATCCACGATCATTTCTGTACCTTTAGCTTGCAATGCATCCTCAATCAATTTATCCGCACGATGACGAGCTTTACATTTCTTACAATCAATCATTGGATCATTAAAGTTTCCGATATGACCGGAAGCCTCCCACGTACGTGGATTCATTAATATTGCAGAATCAAGGCCCACATTGTATGGTGATTCTTGAATAAACTTCTTCCACCATGCTTTTTTAATATTGTTTTTTACCTCTACGCCAAGAGGGCCATAATCCCACGTATTCGCAAGTCCTCCGTAGATTTCGGAGCCGGGAAAAATAAATCCTCTATGTTTCGCGTGTGACACAATTTGATCCATTGATACTGTCATATTCGTTCTCTCCTTTGTACAAATTAAAAAAACTCTCGTCTCTATGCTTTTTAAGAGCATAGGGACGAGAGTTAACCCGCGGTTCCACCCTATTTGCCGGTTTTCCGGCCACTTTGTATGCGTTACTCCAGACTGCCTTCTTTGGTTGATATGTTCCGGCTTACACCAGCCCCGGACTCGCTTGGCATATCGTAATCCAAATACTACTTTCCTTCACTGTAACTACATATTAATTTATCTCACATTCTATACAATAACGACCTACATTGTCAATACAATCATATAAAGGAAATGATTAAAAATTCCCTTTAAATTTATTCATTTGATTTAAAAAACGCTTTGCCTTTAATTCTACACCTAAGTACTCGCCATAGTACGCATCCAGGACTTTTCGGATTTCCTGTTTGGTCTCATCTTTAATAGATATGGTACCAAGGCGATTTAAGTCCATGTAATACAAGATACGCAAAATCCTAACGACAGCCGGTGATATCTTAATTTTATAAGGATCAATATGCTCGCATCGATGACATAATAACCCGCCTTCTCTTACAGAAAAGGAAAATGTACCGTCCTGTGCTCCACAATTCACGCATCGGCTTAACTCAGGTCCGAATCCAAAAACGTTTAACATCTTCAATTCGACTATATTCATAATGACTTCCGGATCATATTCCTCATTGATATAATGGAGCGATAAATAAATTAGGTCATATAAGGATGGGTGAGGTTTTCTCTCCTCTGTTCCTTTATCCAGTAATTCAGCGATAAAGGCAGCATAGGCAGTTAAGAAAATATCCTCACGAATGGAACGGAAGGATTCTTTGGTCTCCGCTTGCTGTAATTGACCCAGCCCACGGCTCGCCTGAAATAAATATGTACCATAATGAAACAACTGAGTGACAGCTGAGAAGCGGCTGTTTGGCTTTTTCGCTCCTCTAGCCATCACTCCAATTTTTCCAAATTCTCTGGTATATAACGTAATAATTTTATTTGTTTCACCATAGTCAGTACTGCGAATGACAATTCCTTCGCACTTTGTTAGCACGTCACTCACTCCAATATGACGGCAAGATTATTAAATTATAGGGATTTCCATTTCTTCGTGATCCTCTTTAATCACATCAGGTTGGCCTTCATTCTGTCTTTCAAGTTCCTTAAAAAGAAGATAAGTATCCACACTGCCGGTTTGTCTAAAAACATTCCAGGTAAAGCTAATCATACTTATTCCACCTTTCGTTCATAGAAACGCTAATTGTCTCCCCTTACCTAACATTAGCTTCACCAACCTGAAAAAAATCATGTGATTAAAAATTTACTAATTCCGTTTCCCTATATTGCCGAATAAAATTATTTTTCAATGGAAAAGCCTGAAGGAAGCAGGTTATGAAGACTTGGCCACAGGATGTGGCGTTTTTAGTCTTTGATCCTTGATTCAGACCCTACGTCCTGCTTTTTACGCAATTGAGCTTCGACTCCTAACTCCTCGAGTCATAAGTGTAGCCACTGCGGAGGCCTACACGATGTTGGTCACAAAGACGTTGCCACACGATGTGGCGTTCTTAGTCTTTGATCCTTGATTCAGCTCCTACGTCCTGCTTTTTATGCAATCCGAGCTTCAGGGCCTAGGAGCTCGAGTCATAAGCAAATACTCTACGGGAGAAAAATCCTCCCTCCGAGTATTCGTCTTATGCTTGTCGCGGGCCTATAGGAAGTAGGTCATGAAGACGTTGCCACAGGACGTGGCGTTTTTAGTCTTCGTTCCTTAATTGAGCCCTTCAGCATCTTGGTTAAAATCGAGCTTCGACGGCTAGGAGCTCAGGACATAAGCATAGCCACTGTGGGGGAGAACCTTCCCCTTCGTGCCTCTGTCTTATGCTCCTCGCTCCTGACCAAGCCGTCTCAGCATCTTAATAATCATCTTCCCTAAATCCAATGTCCCTTAGGTGGGAGGCTTTGTTTCTCCAGTCTTTTTGGACTTTTACCCATAGTTCTAGGAATACTTTGGAGCCTAGTAGGTTTTCGATGTCTGTGCGGGCGCGCTGTCCTATTTCTTTTAGCATCGCGCCTTTTTTTCCAATAATGATTCCTTTTTGGGAATCACGTTCTACAATCACCGTTGCCATAATGTGGACGGTCTCTGATTTTTCTTTTCGCTCAATTTTATCAATCACTACTGCAAGGGAATGTGGGACTTCTTCTCTTGTTAAATGCAGCGCTTTTTCACGAATCATCTCTGAAATAATAAAACGTTCTGGGTGATCTGTTATTTGATCAGCTGGATAATATTGCGGCCCCTCTGGCAAATAAGCATTAATTTGCTTTAATAAAGTTTCTATGTTATTTCCTTCAAGAGCAGAAATAGGAACAATTTCAGCAAAATCGTATTTCTCTTTATACGTATCTATGATGCTGAATAATTCATCGGGATGAATCTGGTCAATTTTATTAATGACAAGGAAAACAGGTGTCTTACATGTTTTTAACTTTTCAACAATAAATTCCTCACCGCGCCCAAAGCCCTCCTCGGCGTTTACCATAAAGAGAATAGCATCAACTTCCTGCAACGCAGTTGAAGCCACTTTCATCATAAAATCACCAAGCTTGTGCTTTGGTTTATGAATTCCCGGTGTATCAATAAAAATGATTTGACTTTCATTTGTTGTTAATACGCCTTGAACTTTATTACGTGTGGTTTGCGGTTTATCGCTCATAATGGCAATTTTTTGCCCAATAACTCGGTTGATAAAAGTCGATTTACCCACATTTGGTCTTCCAATAATAGATACAAATCCTGATTTAAATGGTTTATTAGTTTGATTAGTCATGCATTTCCTCCGGTGTAAGGCTCCGGATAACAGCTCCTGATCTTTCGAATCCTCTTTTGTCACACCTTGTATTAGCTTAAAATTACCTACCGGCAGCTCCACAAGAAGTAACAGGATGATCAGTATCAGCTGCTATCGCCAATTTTTTTATATTTGGTTAATCCATGAGAAAAAGCTGAAAAAATGCTTCTTGCACAGCCATACATAGAATAAGCTGCACTTTTATGTAACAGCAATGAATCAGTCACCTTTTCCGGCATCTGCTTCCAATAGGGTTAGTGCATATATCTTACCGCGCTTTTTACTCAATAATTAAACCTTGATTATCCATATCTTACTTTCTCTTCTTCAATTAAACAAGCATGCTCCAGATCTTAGGCAGAAAAATTATAAAACCGATAATAGCCGAAAGAATAGCATACACCAATACTGCTCCGGCAGCTAAATCTTTTGCTGCCTTTGCTAGCGGATGATATTCTCCTGTTACTAGATCCACCACTTTTTCTATCGCTGAATTAATAAGCTCTAACGTCAGCATACCGCCAATCGCAATAAGGACAAATAACCATTCTATTTTTGTAATAGAGAAGTAAGAAGCCGCTATACAAACAACTATAGCGGCAGTCAAATGGAACTTGAAATTTGCTTCTTTTTTTGCTCCATAGAGGATTCCCTGCCAAGCATAATAAAATCCTTTAAAAAAACGGTACAATGGTTTCTTATCTTGTGAGTCCATACTGTTCCAACAATTCTCTTTGTCGTGAAAACATTACTTTTTCGTCCTCTTCATTCATATGGTCATAGCCCAGCAAGTGAAGGAATCCGTGGATTGCTAAAAAACCAAGTTCACGTTCATAAGAATGGCCATATTCTTCAGCCTGTTCCTTCGTACGGTCAATAGAAATAATAATATCCCCTAAGACTGCCGGAACGTCCTCTCCGATAATTTCAATTTCTCCCTCTCCCATTTCTTCCATAGCAAATGAGATAACATCGGTTGGCGCATCTTTTTGACGGTACTCTTTATTAATTTCATGAATACGTTCGTTATTTACAAAAGTTAGAGAAACTTCGCTGCCTTCTGTCACCTTTTCCTGAATAGCTGCAAATTCAAGCAATTTTGTGACGAGCTCCTGTTGTTCTGGAGTTACTTGCTCCGTTTCATCTAAGATATCAATGGTTAAACTCATTTCTTTCACCTACTCTATTCTTTTTCTAATTCTGGATATTCAATGCGATTATGAAATATACCAGCTAACGTTTCACACAAAGACTGACTTACTTTATTCAATTCCTTAAACGTTAAATCGCACTCATTCAACTGTCCATCATTTAGTCTATCAGCAATTATGGACTTTACAAGCTTTTCGATTGTAGCCTGCGTAGGAGACTTTAAGGATCGCACAGCTGCTTCTACACTATCCGCTATCCCAATAATTGCTGCTTCCTTCGTTTGTGCTTTCGGCCCTGGATATCGGAAGTTTTCTTCCTTAACCTCGCCCCCTGCTTCACATGCTTTGTGGTAAAAGAACTTTAGCAGGGTTGTCCCGTGATGCTGCTCAACAATATCGACAATCTCTTTCGGCATTTTATATTTTTTCACCAACTCAGCACCATCAGTCACATGGGAAACAATAATTTTTGTACTTTTCTCCGGTGATAGATGATCATGCGGATTTTCAATATTGACCTGATTCTCGATAAAATAATACGGTCTCTTCGTTTTCCCTATATCATGATAGTAACATCCAACCCTCGCAAGCAATCCATTGGCTCCAATCGCTTCACAAGCTGCTTCAGCAAGATTAGCAACCATCACACTATGATGATAGGTACCGGGAGCCTCCGTTAATATTTTTCGCAAAAGCGGATGATTCGGATTTGATAATTCAATCATCCTCATAGAAGAGAAAATACCAAACCCTGTTTCAATAAAAGGAAGAATTCCAATCGTAAAGACAGCAGAGATGACCCCTGAGGCAATCGCCGCGACAAGAATCATAATGTGATTAATACCGTTTCCGCCGATCCAGATCAGGCCTAATACCACTATCAAATTAATAATTGCATTAATCATACCTGCTCTTAATATGCTAGTACGCGCTATCCCTTGTTTTAATAGAAGGATTCCCGAGATGCCGCTTACAAGAATATAAATCCCCATCGTCACATGTACAGTTCCCGCTAATTCCTCTTTAAACATTATACTGCCGATAACGGAAAGGACAATAGTTATTCCCACAGCATAGCGCTCTCTCATGAGGATTGTTACAAGCATTGCCGCCATCGCTGCGGGAAAGAAATAAGCGATTGATTCCTGGCTTAACCCAACAAATATATGAATTATCTTCATAAGTAGTAATGCCAGCAGATAAACAATACTGAAGATGAATAGATTATCCCGATAGTCTTCATGTTCTTCGTTTCTGATTGTATTACCAAACATTACATAGACACCAGCAAAAACTAACACAATGACTGCAGCCAATCCAACATACGGAAGAAGGGAATCCTCACTATTCAGAAGACCAACCAGCTTTAATTGGCGATAAACATCTGCGTCAATTAAATATCCTTCCTCGGCAATGATCTGTCCCTGAAGAATCCTGACAGGTTCAACGGATTCACTTGCATTTTCCCTTGCTCTCTCTGTTGACTCAGGATCAAAAAACACGTTTTGAATGATTGCATACCTTCCTAAATCAATCGAAGCAGATTTTAATCGAACAGGGAGACTTGAGTATTTTATCCCCTCTTCGACCTTCATCTTGGCATTTTCCACCTCATTTGCCCTTATGCCATCCTTCATGGTTTCATTAATGCTGGTCATCGTAATATCCTTAGCTATCGATAAGTCAGATAAGGATGATCCCAGTAGATTAATCAATGTTTCATCAGTTAGATCTTTATTAACATTATCAGATAATTTCCCTCTTAAATCAGATACATAATCTGATGGCTTCAAGAGTGTTTGTGCCGTATTTTTCTCATCTTTCTCCACCTCTTGATTTTTCAAACCGGCACTAACCACACTCTCTGCCGATGTATAGATTTCATTTATTAAATTAACTCTCTTTTTCACATATTCTTTATTAACTGTATAAACATCCTCAACACTATTAACTGCTTTTTGCTGCTTTTCTTTTGTTTCGACTGGATCTTCTATTGTCTTCGGAGACCGAATTGTCGTTTCAGCAACATTGTAAAGTTCAACATTAAGTTTTTCCGGTTTAACACTGTCAAACAAAAAAATAAAGGAAATGAACGCCATTAATAAAAGAACACCTATCTGCGAAACTGGTTTGGATACCCAATTTTTAAAAGAGCTGCCTATGGTTTTGAATTTCATACGTTTCCCTTTCCGGCGGAGGATTTTATTTATATATAATTTTCTAACACTTTCTGTAATAATAACAGGTTTTATTGTTCCTTTCACTTACAATTGTAAGAATAACAAATTTATAATAAAAAAAGCCACAGTTGATTCTGTGGCATGTTTCTTAACTTTATTATCACTGTTGAGTTGGTCCAAAATTTTCATATGCCTGAATGATTTTTGCAACAAGCGGATGCCTGACCACATCAGTTTGATCTAGGTGGATAAACTTAATGCCTGAAACATCTTTTAATATTCGTTCAGCTGCCCTTAACCCTGATTGGACACCACGTGGCAGATCTATTTGTGAAGTATCACCCGTAACAACTATTTTAGAGCCAAATCCCAGTCGAGTTAAAAACATTTTCATTTGGGCCTGTGTTGTATTTTGAGCTTCGTCCAGGATTACAAATGCATCATCAAGCGTTCTTCCCCGCATATAGGCTAAGGGAGCTATTTCGATTGTGCCACGCTCAATCAGCCTGGTTGTTTGTTCTAATCCTAAGATGTCATGAAGAGCATCATAAAGAGGTCGTAAATATGGATCCACTTTTTCTTTTAGATCTCCCGGTAAAAAGCCCAAGCTTTCACCTGCTTCGACAGCTGGCCTTGTTAAAATAATTCGTTTAACATGTCCATTTTTCAACGCAGTCACAGCCATAACAACAGCTAAATACGTTTTTCCTGTTCCGGCAGGTCCAATTCCAAATACTAGATCTTTTGCTCTAATAGCAGAGATGTATTCTTTCTGGCCCAATGTTTTTACACGAATTGATTTACCTTTAGCGCTTCTGGCAATTTCCTCATCATATAAATCAGAAAAATACTCCAATGTACCGCTATTGGATAAATTTATGGCATAAACAACCTCACGAGGTCCGATTTTAATTCCTTTTCGTATAATGACTAAAAGCGTTTGCAGAATCTCATCCGCTTTTTCTAAGTTCTCAGGATTACCGGACACACTTATTGTTTCGCCCCTGGAAACAATACTGACTCCAAGCTCGCTTTCCAATATCTTCAGATTACTATCATGTACACCAAATAGTTCAACTGCCTCATTTGGTGATTCCAATTGTAAATTAATCAATTTAGACTTCTCTGACATTCCTTAGTCTCCTTGAATCATCGGTTGTCCGATTGCAATATTTTCTAAAACTTTATAATGTATAGTCATTTTAACTTTACCATTGTCAAGCTGGTTTTTCAAAATTTTTTCATTCAAAATAGTTGCATCATCAGGGGCATTCTTTAGAACATCCTTTTTCCCCATATTCATCGCCTGCTTCTCCGCCTCGATTTTTGTATAGATCCGTGTCACCTTTTCTTTACTGCGATAGATCTTTTTATGAAAGGCAATAGGAACCTCCCACTTCAAAAATTTAAATGTTTTTTCATCCTCTTCCACTTCATATTCTTTGAAGTTATGTTCACCAAATCCCCATATCGGCACATGGGCATTTCCAAAACTTAGACTGTATTTATTTTTAGCATCACCATTAAACACATATAAATTCGTTTCGAGCGGAACCTCCACGCTTGTTTTATACCAGGCTTCACCCATGACCTTTCCTTTAGCTCCTACAAATTTTTGATTATCCTCTTTACCAATAAAACCGCTAACCAGGATTTGCCCCTTGCTGACAACCTGATGCTTTTCTACTAAGCCTTGTCCTCTTTCAACCATCGTTTGGACAATGGTCGCTTTTTTTGCGGAAATGAGATTCACATATAAATCAGCAGAATTCTTTTTAGGCTGCTTTTTTTCAACAACCTGAAAATGAAAGGTCGTCCCTTCCAGCTGTACGCCAATCCAGGTAATGGACGGTACCCGTTCACTGAGCTCCTTTTGTATATCTTCCATATCCCCAACAGCAAACTGGAGCTTCCCAACTTTTATATTCATATCATCCAATTCTTTACTGATTTGATGTTCAATTGCCGGACTGGCTCCTTCTATTTTTATCCCCCAAATCATATTGGATAGAATAAAAATGATCATAAAAAACATCATCACACCGACCACGAGACCACTGTACCTTTTCAGCTTTAAGGCAAAAAAAGGCCCTCCTCTTCTTTCTAAAAAAGAGACCTTACAGCCGCTGTTTCTTACTGCCTTCCTCAATTGAGGAACGTCAGATAGCTTCATATAAAAAACAACTGTTTCTGTGCCCATATTTTTCGCATCCCAAACTTGAATACCCTCTTTAAGCATTCTGTTTATAAATCGTTCTGTACCTTGTCCCTTTATTTTCACTTTAATATAGCCAGTAATAGTATTCGTCCATTGGTTTTTCATAAGAACCTCCTATTAGGTTATTCTTCGAGGAATATAACTTGATCAATTTTCCCTTCAAGTAAGATTTCTTCCGGAAGAATAGTTTTTAATACAAAAGCCTGACCTTTGACAAGGAGTTGTCCGTTCTTAAGCAGCAATCTTAATTCCTGGTCTGAAAATGTAAGTAAGCCTTTATGATTCTCTATGTAAATATGAATTTGACCCACCATCGTAATCCTTGGCAAATCCATCATGATATCCTGGGGCAGGTCCATTGCGGCCGTGACCCACCTCTTCAAACGATACCCCCATGCACGAGCCATAAGGAAACCTCCCTTTCCGCCGGTTAATATCTTCGTAATCGTTACAGGCTGTTCTGTAAAATCACCTCATAATCATACTTATTCGTTAAGAGGTCATTAAATGCTTAATTAAAACGTTCCGTTATCAATAATCTGACGGAGAGAAGACGTTGTTATCATTTATAATCCGATGTACATTCTAACGTTTACTTGATTAGCAAATAGTGTTGTAGAGTTTGATTGGTCAGATTTCATCTGTTTAAATCAATCAAGTAAAAGCTATGACCAATTACCATAGAAAGAATTGGGATTAAATGTTAAAATATTTTGTAAAAGTTAATTCAGACTATTCAATTAAATAACCTAAATCATGTAAAAGTGGACTTTCAACTATATAATTGAGGGTAAATAAAGGAGCTGACCGGAATGCCAAAATCTAATGCAAGACCTAAAATACACATACCGAAAACAAAAAGTGAGAGGATATGGGATACTATTGGTTATTCATGTTATATTGGATCTTTACTTTTTTTAATCTATATTTGGGGTGAACTTCCAGATAAAGTACCAGCTCATTTTAATGCTAAGGGCGAAGTTGATCGTTGGGGTTCAAAACTAGAACTTCTTATTTTGCCTATTATAGGTGCATTTCTTGCTGTATCAATGCATTTTGTCGAGAAATTTCCAGAATCACATAATTATCCTCAACGATTAAACAAAGAGAACGCTAAAGAATTTTATTTAAATAGCAGAAAAATAACAAATCAATTAAAAGCTATGTGTCTCATTATTTTTACATTAATTATTATTGAATCCGTTTCAATCGCGTTAGAATGGGGCGACGGACTTGGAGCATGGTTCTTACCAGTATTAATAGTGGGTGTTTCTATCCCCATCATATTAGGCATAATTAAACAAAGTAAGATTAGATAGCCAAATTCTCGATTTCCCTTATTCTTGATAGACGCCAAACTCTCTGCGTTGATCTATGTAATTCTGGAAAAATTTCATTTTTAACAATAAAAAAACTGCAGACGAAAACTTCAAAAAGTTTCTGTCTGCAGGCACTATAAGTAACTTTTATCTAATCTGTTTCCTTTTTGAACGGGGAGGACCCAATATTTCTGACATAACAAACGCTTCCTGCAGGTTGATATTCCGTACATCAAATCCCTGTTTAGAAGGCTTGACATGTCTTTCTGTTGCTTGTTTTACTGCTTTTTGAACTATTGGCTTGAATTCCCTCGGGACAATTACATCAACCGGGGTTTCCTTTATAACAACCGGCTTCTCAGCTTGCTGTACTTTCTTCTTCTGAGCTTCGTACTGCTCCTTTATTGTTTGAGCAAGAGAGGTTGCTTCTCTTTGCAAATCAGGATGCCCGCTTAATTTCTTTTTAATTTCTCTTTCGCGTTCCTGGATTTTTTTCCGGATATCATCATCCTGTTTCCCCCCAATAGGTTGTGATTGTCCCTTAACAGGTTCACTTTTGTTTTTTGGAGGAGATGTATATTTTCTATTTTGCGTTTCATCAGGCTTCTCTGTACCTTTATCCCTTTGAAAGAACCAGCTTATTAAAGTTATAATCAAAAACAGGATAATGGGATTATCCCATATAGCTCCCATACTCATGGGCAGGACCTCCTTTCCCAGCAATCAGATAGGGAAATTATTCATCATCTGTATTTCGATCATCCTTGTTGGCTTTGCTTATGGATTCTCTCATATGTGTATCAGATGCAAGGTTTTGATAGTTCATATAATCCATAACGCCCATATTCCCCGCTTTGAAAGCTTGAGCCATTGCAAGCGGTACTTCGGCTTCAGACTCAACAACTTTTGCACGCATTTCTTCTACTCTTGCTTTCATCTCTTGTTCTTGTGCAATCGCCATAGCACGGCGCTCTTCAGCTTTTGCTTGCGCAATTTTTTTATCTGCTTCTGCTTGTTCTGTTTGCAGCTCTGCACCAATATTTTTGCCGATATCCACATCAGCTATATCAATAGATAAAATCTCAAATGCTGTTCCGGCATCCAGACCTTTACTTAAGACAGTTTGAGAGATACGTTCCGGATTTTCCAACACAGTTGTATGACTTTCACTGGAACCAATGGTGGAGATTACACCCTCACCAACCCTCGCGATAACAGTCTCTTCACCTGCACCCCCAACCAAACGCTCAATATTGGCACGTACAGTGATTCTAGCCTTTGCTTTAACCTCAATCCCATTAATAGCAACACCCGCAATAAACGGCGTTTCTATGACTTTAGGGTTAACACTCATTTGTACAGCTTCCAGCACATCACGTCCTGCAAGGTCAATAGCTGCACAACGTTCAAATGTCAAATCAATATTGGCACGATGAGCCGCAATTAGCGCATTAACAACCCGATCTACATTACCACCGGCTAGATAATGACTTTCCAGTTGATTCGTTGTTACATTTAGACCTGCTTTTGACGCTTTAATTAAAGGATTGATAACACGGCTTGGAGATACTCGACGCAATCTCATCCCAATCAATGTAAAGATGCTTACTCTCACTCCTGAAGCGATTGCTGAAATCCAAAGCATAACTGGTACAAAAGTGAATAGTACTGCCAATAAAATGATAACTAAAGCAATGCCCACAAGAGCAAAAATAGATGCTGATGTTAATACCATTTGTTTATAACTCCCTTCATACTTCTAATTATTATGAATCTAATGGTCGTACTACTATACGGGAACCTTCTGTTTTAATTACTTTGACATGCGTTCCCTTCGTTACAAAACTACCTTCACTTACCACGTCAATTCTTTCCCCTTCAAGCGAGAGTGTTCCAGAAGGACGCAGGTCAGTGACAAGAACACCTACTTTTCCAACTAAATCATGACGATTAATATTGGAAACATATCCACTCTCCGTATTCGTAGAATCTGTGAGTATAATCCTATTAAAGGCTGTCATTTTCTTTCCAAATACTTTAATTAATATCACACTTGCTATAAATCCTGCAATCAATGCAATTAATATTGCGATTGCCATATGCTCCACATCCCCCGCAGCAAGAAAGAAGCTTGCTATAATTGCCATAAAACCAATAATTCCTACAATACCGCCAGGAAGGAATAATTCCAGTAATAGGAATGCTATTCCAACTATAAATAAGATTAACGGTTCATATCCGGCCAGACCTGATACCATATGTCCATAAAAAAACAATAACAGAGACGTAATACCGGCAAAACCAGGTAAGCCAAAACCAGGTGAATAAAGCTCAACGACAAGACCTATTGTGCCAATCGACAATAAAATAGGAATCACAATAGGATTCGTAAGGAAACGGGCTACTTTATCAGCAAAGCTTTCACCAAATTGAATTAATTCAGCTTTTTCATATCCCAGCGTTTTTAATAATTCCTTTTGATTTCCAACTGTACCTTCACTATAACCAACCTTTACAGCCTGGTTTGCTGTCAGCGTAAGCAGCTCTCCTTTTTCCGCTCCATACTCTGGCAAATCAATATCCTCATCAGCCATTGCTTTAGCATATAACGGATCTCTTCCACTTGATTCAGCAGCCTTTTGCATATTTGCAAGCCAATAGGATTGCGCTTTTTTATCAGCTGCATTACCATCAGATGTTATGACAGCAGCTGCACCCATTGTTGCACCGGGTACCATATAGATCTCATCAGCATTTAAAGAAATAAATGCACCGGCAGATAGGGCTCGGTTATTAACAAAGGCTATTGTTTTTAATTTAGTATTTGCAAATGTTTCACCGATCTCATCTGCTGCATCTACCGCCCCGCCAGGTGTATTAATATCGAATATAATCGCTTCTGCCCCATCCTTCTCAGCGGTTGCTATTGCTCTTTTCAGGAAGTTAGATAGACCTTTTTCCACCTCATTTTGCAGAGGGACTATGTATACTTTATCAGTATTCGCATTTCCTGACGGCGGACCTGCAATTCCAATTAAAAAAAATGCAAAGATGATCATAATTGACCACCATCTTTTCCTCATACCTGTTCACCCCTCCTTTCTTCTCCATTTTTGACGTCTTAATTCATTATACGTTATTTACATGCATAAGTTTCACAATACTTTGATATTCATCATATAATTAATTTACGGGATATAAAAAACCCGCAATTAAAATTGCGGGTTTTAAACGTCTTATTTTGTAAGATTTTGCAGTACAAGTTTATTGACTAAAGATCCATCAGCTTTACCCTTCACTTTTGGCATGACTGCGGACATTACTTTGCCCATGTCAGCCTTGGAAGTGGCATTCGTCTCGGCAATCGCTTGAGTAACAATCGCATTTAACTCATCCTCGGATAATTGCTGTGGCAAATATGCCTCGACAATCTCGATTTCTGATTGAAGCTTTTCGACCAAATCTTGGCGTCCTGCTTTATCAAATTCCTGGAGGGAGTCTTTGCGTTGCTTTAATTCGCGAGAAAGTACGGTTAACTCTTCATCTTCGGATAATTCTTGTTTACCAAGCTTTATTCCTTCATTTTGAAGAGAAGCCTTCACCATTCGGATGACGGAGAGCTTGTCTTTTTCTCTGTTCTTCATAGCTTGTTTCATATCGCTGTTTAAACGCTCAACAAGACTCATTTAAGGGCACCTCTTTTAGAACTTGCGTTTTCTCGCAGCTTCAGACTTTTTCTTACGTTTTACACTAGGTTTTTCATAGAATTCGCGCTTTCTTACTTCCTGCATAGTACCTTGCTTGGAAACTGTGCGTTTGAAGCGTCGAAGAGCATCTTCAAGCGATTCGTTTTTCTTAACGACTGTTTTAGACATCTCTTTCCCTCCCTCCGAGCACAACAACTCTAATTTCCTACACATAGAAGGAAACCATGTACCTTCAAATTATAATATATGTGTCGTTCAAGGTCAACTGTTATTCCTATAATCGTGTAGGTTAATTAAATGATATTTATAATACAGATTTAAACTCTCCAATCTTCCTATCTATATATACCTCATTTTAAAAAAATAAAAACGGGCTGATGCAATCTGCACCAGCCCCACTGCCTAATATTATGAATTAACTACAGCTTGTTCGACCATATCATCCATCACACGGACAAATTGTCCTTCATTGTATGGATATCCGGCTTTTGTAATTTTTACTTTCACAATCTTTCCAACCATATCTTCCGTTGCAGGGAACACGACTTTCAAATAGTTATCTGAATATCCTTGATAGAGTCCTTTTGTCTCTCCATCTTCATATAGTTCCTCTGGAATCACTTCTAGAACTTCATTTTCATAGCTGGAAGCATATTCTTTCGCAATTTGCTCAGATAGTGAAATCAAGCGATGCACTCGATCGTTTTTAACATCCTCATCCACTTGATCTTCCATGCGGGCAGCTGGTGTACCAGTACGTTTGGAATAAGGGAATACATGCAGTTCAGAGAAACGATGATCTTTTATGAAATTATATGTTTCCATAAACTCTTCCTCTGTTTCACCAGGGAACCCAACAATCACATCTGATGTAACCGCTAAGTCAGGAAGTACTTCACGCAATCTTTCCAGTCTTTCTGCAAAGAATTCAGTAGAATACTTACGACGCATACGTTTAAGGACCGTATTAGAAGCTGATTGTATCGGAATATGCAAGTGAGGCACTACTTTATCAGACTCACGCAATACTTCAATCACTTCATCTGTTATTTGAGAGGCTTCAATGGATGAAATACGAATTCGTTTCAAACCTGCCACTTTTTGATCGAGTTCTCTCAATAGCATAGCGAGATTATAATCCTTCAAGTCTTCACCATAACCACCTGTATGAATACCTGTCAGGACAATTTCTTTATAGCCCGCTGCGACAAGCTGCTGAGCTTGACGAATAACTTCCTGCGGATCACGGGAGCGTAGCAATCCGCGCGCCCAAGGAATAATACAGAATGTACAGAAGTTATTACATCCTTCCTGAATTTTCAGGGAGGCACGCGTACGATCTGTAAAAGCAGGTACATCCATTTCTTCATAAACTCTCGTTTTCATGATATTTCTTACGCCATTAATAGGCTGTCTTTCAGTTAAATACGTATCGATATAACCTATTAATTTATCACGGTCCTGCGTTCCAACAACTATGTCCACTCCTGGAATCGCCATAATTTCTGCCGGTGAGGTTTGTGCATAACAACCCGTTACACAAATAACAGCATCAGGATTCTTACGCACTGCCCTGCGAATAATCTGCCGGCTTTTTTTATCTCCTGTATTCGTAACAGTACATGTATTAATAACATAAACATCCGAGCGTTGTTCAAAATCGACTCTTTCATATCCTGAAGCTTGAAACAGCTGCCATATCGCTTCTGTCTCATAATGATTCACTTTACATCCTAATGTATGGAACGCTACAGTTGCCATTCCCTTCACCTCGCTAATTCTAATTGATAAGATATGGCTGACAATGCGTATAAAGGAGCAGTCTCTGTACGTAAAATACGCGGTCCAAGACTGCATGTTTGAAAGCCATTTTCTAAAAGTTGATTCACTTCCGCGGTATCCAAGCCGCCTTCAGGGCCAAATACCATTAAAAGAGACTGCCCTGGTACCATCCCTCTAATTGTTTTCGCCAATTGCGAAGATTCCCCTTGCTTAGCGTCTTCTTCATAAGCAACTAGCTTATAATCATAGCTTTCAGCAAGATCTAACAATCTGCGAATATCTACAGGATCGTAAACACTGGGTATTTCAGTACGATGGGATTGTTCTGCAGCTTCCTTCGCTATTTTCCGAAGCCGTTCTGTTTTCTTTGCAGCTTTTTTAGAATCCCATTTTACAATAGAACGAGTTGCATTAAAAGGGATAAAGGTATTTGCACCCAATTCTGTCCCTTTTTGGATAATCAATTCTAGTTTATCCCCTTTAGGCAAACCGTTCACAATGGTAACTTGAATGGGCAGTTCTTTTGTTCCTTCTATCCAATCAATAATGCGGCCAGTCAGAGCTTTATCTTGAATGGATTCAATTTTGACGATCGCCGTTTTTTTATCAATAACTCCATAAAATGTATCACCTGGATTCATTCGCATGACCCGGGTCATATGGTGAAAATCATCTCCGGTTATCGTTACTTCAAATTGATTTTCTAAATTCTCAATAAAATATCTCTGCATGGCCTGCACCTTTCTATCCTTAAAATCAATAACGCCTAAAGCATTATTGCGGCGGAAAAACGTTTAGGCTCCTGCCTAATAATCCCTTACGAAATTCCGGTCTTCCGCTAGAGTCCTTAACTTAAGTAAGTGGGAGTTTGAACTCCCACTATACTCTAACATCCACCTTGATGTGGTGATTTCACTTAAAACAAGTAAAACTTATAATTTACGAGCTGTAATGGAGACCCAGTCTTCCATTGTCATGACATCCTCAATTACAAGTCCGGCTTTCTGAATAGCTTCTTCCACTTCCCGGCGTTTTTGCTGGATGATGCCGGAAGATATAAAGGTTCCGCCTGGTTTAAGCACTCTGGCTACATCTTCTGTACAACGTACAATAATTTCAGCCAAAATATTGGCTACAACTATATCTGCTTCAAATTCAATTCCTTTTAAAAGGTCATTTTGTTTAATTGTAACTTTATCATGTACCTTATTTAATTTACAATTCACCCTGGCACTGTTCACAGCTACCTCATCCAGATCAAGCGCCAAAATAGACTCGGCGCCAAATTTAGCAGCAGTGATTGTAAGTACCCCTGAACCAGTCCCTACATCAATGACCTTCATCCCAGGTTTGACTGTTTTCTCAAGTGCTTGAATACAAAGTACAGTTGTAGGATGTGTACCTGTACCGAATGCCATGCCTGGATCCAATTCAATAATTTTTTCATCTGTATGAACCGGAGTGTATTCCTCCCACGTCGGAACGATTGTGACTTGTTCCGAAATCTTTACTGGATGGTAATACTTTTTCCATGCAGTAGACCATTCTTCCTCATTAACCTCACTGATGGTTACTTTATTATGACCTAGATCGATATCATATTTTATTAGATTATTGATAAGGTCCTTAATGCCATCTACTGTGTCACCAAGGAAACTTGTGACAGGGAGATAAGCTTTAATAAGTACGCCTTCTTCAGGAAAATCAGCAGGATTAAGTTGATAGATTTCTCCGAATACATTCTCCCTTTCACGAACCAATTCAAGCGGATCTTCAATCACTACCCCGCTTGCACCAGCCTCATGTAATATATTCGATATTGGTTCGATCGCTTCATTCGTTGTATGAATACATAATTCGGACCATTTCATTTTCTACCAACTCCTACCTGTTTATTCACCTTTTATTGCTCTTTTAACTTTCGAAAAAAAACCTTCATCATGTTCATCTAATTGTCCTTGACCACTGATTTCAGCAAATTCGCGAATTAATTCTTTTTGTTTATCGGATAATTTGGTTGGCGTTACAACTAAAATACGGATGTGCTGATCACCTTGACCATATCCTCTAACGTTAGGAACACCTTTTCCTTTTAAGCGGAAGCGAGTACCTGTTTGTGTTCCAGCCGGCACTTTCAGTTTCACTTTACCATGCATGGTTGGAACTTCAATTTCATCACCCAATGCAGCCTGTGCAAAGGTAATAGGCATTTCACAGTAAATATCGTCACCATCACGCTCAAAGAATTCATGCGGTCTGATTTGGAACACAACAAACAAGTCTCCCGGAGGGCCGCCATTAATACCAGGTTCACCTTTACCAGGAACACGTAATTGTTGACCATCATCAACACCTGCAGGTACTTTGATTTGAATTTTATTCCGTTTTTTCACAGAACCTTTACCGTGACAGGTAGCACATTTCTGCTTAATAATTTTTCCTGTACCACTGCAATGTTGACATACTCTGCGGTTCACAATTCGTCCGAATGGAGTATTTTGTTCTACATTTAATTGGCCTGTACCATTACAGTGAGAACATGTTTCCGGTTTTGTGCCAGGTTTTGCTCCTGACCCTTTACATGTATCACACTCTTCCTCTTTCGGTATTTCAATGGTCGTTTCTGTACCAAATACAGCTTCATCAAATGATAATGTCATTGTATATTGCAGGTCTGCACCTTGACGGGGAGCATTTGGATCTCTTCTTCCCCCTCCGCCAAAGAAAGAATTGAATATATCTTCAAAACCACCGAAGCCTTCGAAACCAGCTCCGCCTCCACCAAATCCCTGTGTTGGATCTTCGTGGCCAAATTGATCATATCTCGCTTTCTTTTGATCATCGCTTAACACTTCATAAGCTTCCTGGATCTCTTTAAATTTTTCCGTAGCATCTGCTGCTTTATTGAGGTCAGGATGATATTGCTTGGAAAGGCGGCGATATGCTTTTTTTATCTCATCCTTCGAGGCATTTTTGCCAACCCCCAACACCTCATAATAATCCCGTTTGCTCATTCCTCACACTCCTGATTCTATATAATCCGTCGTTTCACATAAAAATCATTGTACCACTTGACTAAGCTGCGGCGCAATATAAACAGAAAATGTCCAATTTGTTAAAAAAAGTCAAAGTCAAGGAGATCCTGACTTTGACTTTTTTACGTTCAATCATTATTTTTTGTCGTCGTCAACTTCAGTAAATTCTGCATCTACGACATCATCAGCCTTGCCCGCACCATCTTGACCTGGTTGTTGTTGCGCAGCTTGAGCAGCTTGCTCATAAAGTTTCACGCTAAGAGCTTGCACAATTTCCTGCAATGCTTCTTTTTTCTCTTTCATTTCAGCAAGATCATTCTTCTCAATTGCTGCTTTTAAAGCATCTTTAGCTTCTGTTGCTTTTTGAACTTCAGCTTCTTCTACTTTACCTTCAAGATCTTTTAATGTTTTTTCTGTTTGGAATACTAAAGCATCAGATTCGTTACGTAATTCAGCTTCTTCCTTACGTTTTTTATCTGCTTCTGCATTTTCTTCCGCTTCTTTAACCATGCGATCGATTTCTTCATCGCTTAAGCTTGTAGCTGATTGAATCGTAATCGCCTGCTCTTTATTTGTACCAAGATCTTTTGCACGTACATTAACGATACCGTTATTATCAATATCGAACGTTACTTCAATTTGCGGGATTCCGCGTGGTGCCGGTGGAATATCAGTCAATTGGAAGCGACCAAGCGTTTTGTTATCTGCTGCCATTTGACGTTCCCCTTGAAGAACATGGATATCTACTGCTGTTTGGTTATCAGCTGCTGTAGAGAAAATTTGAGATTTGCTAGTTGGGATTGTTGTATTACGGTCGATTAAACGAGTAAATACTCCACCCATTGTTTCAATACCAAGAGATAAAGAAGTTACATCAAGTAATACAACATCTTTAACGTCACCGGAGATAACTCCACCTTGGATTGCTGCACCCATAGCAACAACTTCATCAGGGTTTACCCCTTTATGAGGCTCTTTACCAGTTTCTTTTTTAATTGCTTCCTGAACAGCAGGAATACGAGTAGAACCACCAACTAAGATAACTTTATCAATCTCAGCCGGAGACAAGCCTGCATCACGAAGAGCTTGGCGAGTAGGTCCCATTGTTCTTTCTACTAAAGAAGCAGTGATTTCATCGAATTTCGCGCGTGTTAATGTTAAATCCATGTGCAATGGACCTGCTTCACCCGCAGTGATGAACGGCAAGGAAATTTGTGTAGATGTTACACCTGACAAATCTTTTTTCGCTTTTTCAGCAGCGTCTTTCAAACGTTGAAGAGCCATTTTATCTTTAGATAGATCGATTCCATTTTCTTTGCGGAATTCTTCGATTAAATATTCCATTACTGCGTTATCGAAGTCATCTCCACCCAAACGTGCGTCACCAGCTGTTGAGCGTACTTCGAATACACCGTCACCTAGCTCAAGGATGGATACGTCAAATGTACCGCCGCCAAGGTCGAATACAAGGATTTTTTGATCTTCTTCAGTTTTATCCAAACCATACGCTAATGCAGCAGCAGTTGGTTCGTTGATAATACGTTCTACTTCTAAACCAGCGATACGGCCAGCATCTTTAGTTGCTTGACGTTCAGCATCGTTAAAGTAAGCAGGTACTGTAATAACAGCTTTTGTTACTTTTTCTCCCAGGTATTCTTCAGCATAGGATTTTAAATATTGAAGAATAATCGCAGATACTTCTTGTGGAGAGTAATCTTTTCCTTCGATATTTACTGAGTAATCTGTACCCATATGGCGTTTGATGGAGCTGATCGTATTCAGGTTTGTGATAGCTTGGCGTTTCGCTACTTCCCCAACTTGACGTTCTCCGTTTTTAAATGCAACAACAGATGGAGTGGTTCTATTACCTTCTGGATTTGGAATAACTTTTGGTTCTCCGCCTTCTAATACGGATACACAAGAGTTGGTAGTTCCTAAGTCAATACCAATAATTTTACTCATTTACTTTTTACCTCCCATTAATATGTAGCCTATGTGTTTGATTACTGATTCACTTTAACCATTGATGGTCGAATAACCCGGTCTTTTAATTTATAACCCTTTTGGAATTCTTCCACAATGATATTTGAACCGTATTCTTCGTTATTGTCCTGCATAATCGCTTGATGAACATGAGGGTCGAATTCTTGACCTACTGATTCGATTACCTCTACACCTTCTTCTTTCAAGGCAGATAAAATACTTGTTAAAACCATATTCATTCCTTGAAGAAGCGGTTTTGTTTCATCTGTTTCAGTTGTACTATTTATCGCCCTATCAAAATTATCTAAAGCAGGCAAAAGATTTGTTACAAGAGATTGAGCTCTATATTTTTGCGCTGCTTCAGCATCCAATTTAACACGGCGGCGATAGTTATCAAAATCTGCATAAAGACGAACATATTTTGCTTCAGCTTCCTGCAATTTCTTTTCTAGTTCAGCTACTTTGCTATCCCCATCATTTTCGGAAGCTTCCTCAACAGGTTCACTTGTTTCAGTGGTTTCCTCAGAGGCTGTATCATTCATTTTATTTTCTTCTGCTTCATCAAATATTTCTTCAATATTATCTTGATTTTTTTCAGACACTGCTTCTCACCTCCCTGAAAGTGTTGTTCTATATACGTTAAAGCAGTATTACTACTATTACCGTTACTTTTTATTTTGATACTGTTTTGTCAGCATCTCAGTTAAGTCATTCGCAAAAAATGACAATAAACTCATCACTCTGGAATAATCCATCCGAGTAGGTCCAAGAATAGCTATAGTTCCAAAATTCTCGTCTCCAATGGAGTAGGTAGTGCTGATAATACTGCAGTTTTCAAGCGCCATATTATTATTTTCGGTGCCTATTTTCACATTGATTCCTTCATGTGTTTTACTGACCAACTCATACAAGTCTCTTCCCTGTTCCATGATTTTAAAGATTGCCTTTACTTTTTCAATATCATGAAATTCAGGCTGGCTTAGCATATTCGCCTTACCGCCAAAGAAAAGTTTCTCGTTCTCCGGCAATTGCAGAGATGTTGCTAGCATTTGCAGAACCATATCATAATTTGTAATATGCTGTTTTAATAATACAGCTACTTCCCTGAAAATCTTATCTTTAAGCTGCACCAATGGTACACCGCTCAAGCGATCATTCAGGATATTTACCACTCTCTCCATTTCATTCATATCAAATCCTGGAGGAAGATAAATCATTTTATTTTCAACATGACCAGTATCCGTCACGATGATAGCAATTGCCTTATTTGTATCAAGCGGTACAATTTGGATTCGACGTAAGTGATTTTCTAAAACAGCAGGTCCAAGCATAATCGCCGTATAATTCGTAATTTCGGATAGTATGCCGGCAGAACGTTGCACTATCTTCTCTAACTCAAATAATCTCTCTTTAAAAACAGATTTAAGCTTAAGAACATCATCCTTTTGCAGCTGCTGAGGTGAAACAAGATGATCCACATAGTACCGATACCCTTTTTCAGAGGGAATACGCCCTGAAGAGGTATGTGTTTTTTCGAGATACCCCATTTCCTCTAAATCAGCCATTTCATTTCTGATTGTGGCAGAACTTAGCGAAATGCCTTCTTTTTTGGAAATATTTCTGGACCCCACAGGTTGGGCGGTAGAAATAAAATCATCGATGATCACCTGTAAAATTGCCAGTTGTCTATTTGTTAACATCGATAATCACCCCTGTTAGCACTCTTTACTACTGAGTGCTAAGTCTATAAATAAAGTAACAAAACCGTCGTTATGTGTCAACGGTTATGATTATGTTTTCTCTTTCATTTTTAAACTATAATAAAAATGCCTGGAACACTTCGTTCCCCATTAATTTACCCGGATGTGTCAGTCGCACTCTTCCGTTTACCAACTCCAATAACCCCTCTGAAACCATTCTTTTTATTGTTTCCCCAAATACGTCATTTATGTTTACAGAAAATCTCTTTTGGAAATGTTCCAGAGAAACTCCCTCCATTTTTCTAAGCCCCAAAAACATCTCTTCTTCCATTTGTTCCTTTCGCGTAACGGTTGCTTGCTCAACGATTGGCTTCTTGCCATCCTGAATAGCATTCATATATTTCTTCAAGGGTCCATGATTATGATAACGGACAGCATCGAGGTATCCATGAGCACCAGCACCAAGACCATAGTATTCTTCATTGTTCCAATATACGAGGTTATGCCTGCTTTCAAATCCTTTTTTTGCAAAATTTGAAATCTCATATTGATCGTAGCCCGCTTCTACTAAACGTTCCATGACATATTCATACATAGTAGCCTCAGCATCCTCACCCTGTAAGGATAATTTACCTTTATTGAGCATGATATAAAACACAGTCTTCGGTTCAATAATTAAAGAGTAAGCTGAAAAATGCGGAAGATTTAATTGTAAAGCGCGATCTATTGTATCCTCTAAATCACTGAGTGTTTGACCGGGCAAGGAATAAATCAAGTCAATGCTAATGTTGTCAAAACCTTCTTCTCTTGCCATATCAATGGTCTCATACACATCTTTGACATTGTGCGCACGGCCAATCTTTTTTAATAGTTCTTCGTTGAATGATTGAACACCCAGACTTAATCGGTTGACGCCTGCTTCCTTCATAATTCTCAATTTAGCCTTTGACAAATCACCTGGATTGGCCTCAACTGTGTATTCATACCCTGGCGCAAGCGTAACTTTTTCTTTCATGGAAAATAACAATTGTTCCAGCTGCAGAGGTTCTAAAGCAGATGGCGTACCTCCCCCAATAAAAACAGTGGATAAGGGTTCATTTTGAGACAGATTATATAAATCCATCTCAGTCAATAATGTTTGGATATATTCATCCACCGGCTGGTTCTGAATAAAAAATTTATTAAAATCACAGTAGTGACATATTTGTGTACAAAATGGAATGTGGATATATAAACTTTTAACCAATTCCAACACCCCTTTCTAAGATCGAAAAAAAACGTTATATCTATCATAATAAAATAGAGGCCAGAACAAAAATGTCTGGCCTGCTTTTCTTACTATTTTATTTTTTTGAATTGGAGTCATCCATCTTCAGAACTGCCATAAACGCTTCTTGCGGAACTTCTACAGAACCAACTTGTTTCATGCGTTTTTTACCTTCTTTTTGTTTCTCTAATAATTTACGTTTACGTGAAATATCTCCACCGTAACATTTTGCAAGCACATTCTTCCTCATTGCTTTAATCGAAGAACGTGCAATGATTTTATTGCCGATTGCTGCCTGTATAGGCACCTCAAATTGTTGTCGAGGAATAAGCTCCTTCAACTTTTCTACAATAATTTTTCCACGCTCATATGCAAAGTCTCTATGAACGATAAAGCTCAATGCGTCAACGGTTTCACCGTTTAATAAGATGTCCATTTTAACCAGTTTAGATTCTTGGTAGCCAATTAACTCATAGTCAAAAGATGCATATCCTTTTGTATTTGATTTTAATTGGTCAAAGAAATCATAAACAATTTCGGATAATGGCAGTTCATAAATGATAGTTACGCGGTTCTCATCAGCATATTGCATATCGATGAAATTCCCACGCTTCATTTGACAAAGCTCCATAATTGCACCGACAAAATCATTTGGTGCCATCAAGGTAGCTTTTACATATGGCTCCTCAATACTTTCAATCTTTTGCGGGTCAGGCATGTTAGATGGATTATCGATATTAATCTCACTGCCATCTGTCATCTTAACCTTATAAATTACGCTTGGTGCCGTTGTAATCAAATCAATATTAAATTCACGTTCAATTCTTTCCTGGATAATTTCCATATGCAATAATCCAAGGAATCCGCAACGGAAACCAAATCCAAGCGCCTGAGAGGTTTCTGGTTCATATTGCAAGGAAGAATCGTTTAGCTCCAGTTTTTCAAGTGCTTCACGTAAATCGTTAAATTTTGCTGTATCAATTGGATATAGACCGCAATAAACCATCGGATTCATACGGCGATACCCCGGTAATGGTTCTGTTGCTCCATTTTTAGCATTGGTGATTGTGTCCCCGACTTGTGTATCGCCGACATTTTTAATGGCAGCTGTCAGGAATCCAACATCTCCTACTGTTAGTTCATCGCATAGAGTTGCTTTTGGAGTATGGACACCCACCTCGAGAACTTCAAATTCCTTACCTGTCGCCATCATTCTAATCTTATCACCCGGTTTTACCGTACCCTCCATCACTCGAATGGATACGATGACTCCACGATATGCATCATAGATTGAATCAAAAATCAATGCTTTCAGAGGAGCTTCGGGATCTCCAGTTGGAGCAGGTACTTTTTCCGCAATTTGTTCGAGGATTTCTTCAATCCCGATACCAGCTTTAGCAGAGGCAAGAACAGCTTCAGATGCATCCAGCCCAATTACATCTTCAATCTCACCACGAACGCGTTCCGGGTCAGCACTAGGCAAATCTATTTTATTAATGATTGGCAAGATCTCCAAATCATTGTCTAATGCCAAATAAACATTGGCCAAAGTTTGCGCTTCGATTCCCTGTGCAGCATCGACCACTAGCACAGCACCTTCACAAGCTGCCAAACTTCTGGATACTTCATACGTGAAATCCACGTGTCCCGGAGTATCAATTAAATGGAAAATATATTCCTCGCCGTCTTTCGCCTTATATTTCAATTGAACAGCATTCAATTTGATTGTTATTCCGCGCTCTCTTTCCAAATCCATGGAATCAAGAAGCTGGTCTTTCATCTCTCTGGAAGTAAGAGCATTCGTTTTTTCTAATATTCTGTCCGCTAATGTCGATTTCCCATGGTCAATATGAGCAATAATCGAAAAGTTACGGATTTTACTTTGTCGTTTTAGCCGTTCCTGATTATTCATTCTGTTCACTCCTGTTACTTTCAAAACACAGATATTACTGATTATAGCAGAAATAAATTCAAACCGTAAACGGTTTAGGAGAAATGAGGGAATTAAATAGATAAATAAAGAAAGCTCGCGGAGTTTTAATCAGCTCCGTACGAGCTCGCTTGGATTATATTATTCATCTGAAATCATTCCTGCCATCCCTTTAAATAAACTTGTTAAGGTATCAGATATGCCTTTCCCTGCACTGGATAAAACATTAAATGCCTTCCATTCTTCCATTTCCTTTTTCTTTTCCTCCAGGTCAGTTGTCGAAACCTGATTTCCGAGAACCGTAGCGTTAATGTCTCCGTCATCCTGTTTATCAATTGTAAAGGCTTCATACATTTTTGGATCATCATATCCCTGCATTTTTTTCATATTTTGATTGGCCAGCTGCATTCCCAGGATGACCCCAAAGAGAAGGAGGAAAAGAAGCATACTTATTTTTAAAATAAATTTACCCATCTTGGCATTCTCCTTTATTTATTTCTCACTCTGCAGCATTTCCCTGTACTGGCTCGGCATCCCAATAATGCTCAGCTAATACATCAGCTAACACTTCCATTGAAGCATTTAATTCGTCCAATGTATTATCCACACCGCCAGCTTCAACTAACATGGCATTTCCGGATAAATCTTGATTAAACTTCCCATTCGTCCCCGCACCTCTTTTTTCAAAGACACCGCGACTTAAACCAGGATATTTTTCTGAAATTTTCTTGTGCATCTCCTCTGCCAACTTTAAGTTCTGTTCATAATTTGGATTTTCACCACCAATAATGAAGCATAATCTAGCATAAGCTTTTCCGTTAATTGAAATAGTCGTCACTTTTTTTCGCTGCGAATCACGGTGAACATCAATAAAATATTTCAAGTTTTTGTCGTTAGCCATAACCTCTTGGACAAGACTTCGCGATTGGCTGTATGAACTGCCATATTGCAGCCCTTTCTTGTTCAATATGGCATTAACATCTGTTTTATCTACCTTTGTCCCAATGCCTTTCGCTTCAAGCGACTTCTTGAGCTTCTCACCGACAAGCGTGACATTTGCTTTTGAATGAAAGGCAGAATTAGGATTTGTCACACCTTTTAATAAAGGAAGATACGATTCCCTTGTATGTGAGAAATAGATGTACATCACTTCTTCTTTCGTTTTCTGAGTACCAGCCTGTTCTGGTTTAACAGGTTCTTCTTCATCCACGATTTCCTCAGTCTCTGTATCTTTTTCCATAGCTTCCTCTGATGGAGGAGACTCAATTGGCATATTTGTGTAATTAGTACCCTCACCTGCCACTAAAATCTCCCCATCAAACAAGGAATATCCCGGTAGCTCATGTCCCAATAAACTCCGTGGATCATTTAATGAGATATTTGTCAGTGATTGGAAAATCTGCCTCGAAACAGACTCTGTCTCCTCTTCGGGGAATGATTGCAAAAAGTACTTATTCCCTTGCCCTAAATACTTATATAAAATTTTACCGGGAACTTGTCCAGTCGCTTCATTCACCGAATCTGAACTTGGTCGAAATTCTGGTTTAAGCGATGTCAATAATCCGGTTACCAAAAATATAAAAACCATCGTAACAAGTATAATCAGTATGAAACGAATGATGGTGGCTGCTTGAAGTGCAACTACGACAAAACTAGGTTTTTTTGCTTTCATGGTTCCACCCTTTCAGAAGCATTCTAGTAAAATGTATGCTTTGATAGAGTAACTAGAACCATACTCGGAGATTAATGTGTGTAATAGCCTGTATTATCTTGATTTATGGCCTCATGCAGAGCTGCATTCATACCATTGGCTATCAAGTTTGCCATTTCCTCTATGAATACATCCACTTCCTTAGGCGTAACCATCAAATTATGTCCCAAAGGAGCGAGCACTTCACGAATCAGCATTCTCTTTTCCTCATCGGATAGTGTGCCTACAATACCAAGAAATGTCTTTTTGTGCTCTTCTTCTGGTAAGTCTTCTTCTGTTAATTTACGTTTCTTTCCAAATGTCATCCCGGCCGGAGCAAGAGCTCGGCGAGGACGGTCTCCCTCTTTTAATTCACGTCCAAAATGCTTCAATATATAATCAATTGTATCAGAGGTAATCGATACAGCATCCACCACTGTTGGTACACCAATCGAGATAACTGGCACTCCTAATGTTTCCTTACTAAGTTCTTTCCGTTTATTGCCCACACCAGATCCAGGATGAATTCCGGTATCTGTAATTTGAATGGTAGTATTTACACGTTCAATAGAACGAGCTGCCAGTGCATCAATAGCAATGATGAAATCAGGATGAATATTGTCTACGATTCCTTTAATAATATCGCTGGTTTCAATTCCCGTCACACCCATAACCCCTGGTGAGATGGCACTGACCGGACGAAATCCTTCAGAAACAGATTCAGGCTGAAATTTAAACAGATGCCTAGTTACGATTAAATTATCCGTTACCGTAGGACCAAGAGCATCCGGTGTTACATGCCAATTTCCCAATCCTACAACAAGACAATGTGCATCTTTTTTTAATCCAACTCGGTCTATTAGATAGGCCAGTTGTTTAGCAAACACAACCTCGACTTTTTTTTGCAGCTCAGAATCCTGCTCACGAATTCCTTGAACTTCCAGTGTTATGTAAAAGCCAGGCTTTTTTCCTACCTGTTTTTCGCCTTCTTTCGTTATTTCAACATGCGATAATTTAATCCCATCCATCTCTCGCTCTTTAAAAATTACACCTTCGATATTCGATGTGTCCGGTGCGTCAGATAGCGGAATAGCCAGTTCCCTAGCCTCAATAGCCAAATCAGTCCTTATTTGATACTGACTCATATCTAAATCTTTATTCAAATGATTACCCCCATGAAATGATCTTTAGGAGCTATTTTCCCCGTATTTCTTTCTTCTCATTCTTTTAATATGTAAAGAGCTTTGTTTAAACAGAAAAAACTACTTATCACTATGGTTTTTTTTGATTTGATGCATCTGAGTATTGCATAAAGACATACATTTTGATAGAATATCATATGTTGTGAATGTTATTTGATTAGAATATCGAGTTGACATAATCTCGGTTCTTCTGGAGGTGAAAAGAATGGCTAATATCAAATCAGCTATTAAACGCGTTAAAACTAACGAAACTGCTAGAGCTAACAATATTGCTCAAAAATCTGCTGTACGTACAAACGTTAAAAAAGTAGAATCTGCAATTGCTCTTAACGATGCTACTGCTGCTAACGAATCTATCGTTGCTGCTGTTAAAGGACTAGATAAAGCTGCAACTAAAGGCTTAATCAGCAAAAATGCTGCTGCTCGTAAAAAATCTCGTCTTATGAAAAAAGTAAACAAGTTGAACGCTTAATGAAACGTACCCTCTAGAGGGTCGTTTTTTTTTGTGTGATTTATTATGAGAATATGGATTATTTCATTGATGGGAAATCACTTTAGAGATGATTACCAGTTGAATTTTGGGAGCTTGAACGAAATTAGTACACAACAGAAAGCTGCAGGAGCAGCATTGCAGCTTCCATTTTAACTTTTATAAAGACGAACCCTGTATAACACCCTCACTTTTTCAGGCCTAAAAAAAAGGAGCCTGATAGCTCCTTCCGATAAAAACTCTATTTAGCCTTCAACACTGTCTTCTACAGTATCTGTTTCCGGTTGCTTTGCCTGCATATATATTACTGTTGCACAAACTAGTAATAAGATTCCAATTAAGCTAAATTGCGTGGATATAGAAGCTGGTATTAATCCGAGACCTGATGATCCGGCAACAACCCCTAATGAAAATAACGCATAAAAATATCCATATGCCTTCCCGCGCATCCTTTTAGTAGTCGATTGAACCAATAATGAATTTACGGCAGGAAATAAGAAAGCAAACCCAATCCCGTATAAAACCATTATAGAATAAAGAACCATTAGCTCACTTGATTGCCCCAGTAAAACTTGGCTGATCCCCATACATGCTAATCCAATCGAAAAGCTAACCAAGGGCGGAATTCGATCAAAATATTTATTCGTCGGCAGAATAAATATAGCAACAGCAACCAATCCAAATATACTCATTAACGTACCGCTTAATCTTGAACTATAACCTAATACATCAATGTGCAAGGGCAGCAAATACGCAAGTGCCCCTTGTGAAAACATTAAAAAGAATGCTCCGGTGTAGGCTTGGAGTATCCCTTTATTAAAGATAAGTTTTCCCCTCTTCTCCGTCTTATGCTGTTTCGATTCAGAATGAGTTCTCAAAAACAACAATGTTGCAAGCAAAAGAATAATTCCACACGCAGCAATGGTCGTAAAAACAAATGGCACAGATGTCCTGCTAGCCATAATACCGCCATATGCAGGACCGCAAATAGCTGCGATTCCAATAAATGAACCTGTCACAGCACTTTGGCTGCCTTTCTTCTTACTATCCATTTGGTTAGCTAAGTACGTAAAAGCAGCAGGTACAATTAATCCACCAAGGAAGCCATGGAGGAAACGTACGATGATCAGTTCAGGTACATCATTTACAAAATTATAAAGCAGTAAAGAAATGCTCGTCATAAGCAAGCCTGTACAAAGTACAATAAAAGATCCATATTTATCCGTAAAAATCCCAGACAATATATTCCCAAAAGTATTCGTCAATGAATACATTCCCACAACAATCCCTGCAATCATTACACTTGCGCCAAGCGAAGTAGCATATGTACTCATAACTGGTAGCTGTGTAAATAAATCGATAAACGTAAACATGATAATGGCATATACAATCCACAGCTTCGGTAAGGGTTTTACATCGTACAATGATTGATGCTTTTTCAGCCACACATCAAAACAAAAATTACCGAATGGGATGAAAGCAACAAGGAAGGCTAACAGAGACCAGCCTATTTTCCACTGTATTCGAATTTGAGTATAAATAATGGAAGCTATATATCCAATAAATATCCCACCGTGGATTGAACCCGCAAGAGTAACGGCAAAGGGTAAATCTGCCCAGTATTTAAGCGGCATGGCTATGCCCAATAATAAAAGCAGTGAGATACCATCCAGTATTCCCGTAATCCGTAGTATGGTAATGGGATGCAATCCCTTATACTTCTTATTTAACACAATTTCACTCCTCTATGATGCAACAAACTTCACATTTAAATTATAGTCTATTTTTTATACCAAATTAATTCGAATAGCAAACTTCCATGTTCTAAATATGAACAAATAAAGAACTTTCTATTTTATCCTCTTGCATAGACCAATATCCATTTTGGTTATTCTTATTCCTTCCTCTACATACATTTAATATAATTAGCCACCGAAAGGAGAAAAGAAATGCAAATACATGTTGTCAGACAAGGAGAGAGTATCTATTCCATTGCGCAGACCTTTAATACTACTCCTGAACAAATTATCTCTTCAAATCAATTAGAAAATCCAAATGATTTGGTTATAGGTCAGGCACTTGTTATTCCGATTACAGGGAGCTATTACTTTGTGCAACCAGGAGATAGCCTATATACAATTGCCCGGAGGTTTGGAAGAACTGCTCAAGAAATTGCAGAAGTAAATAATATTTCATTAAACACACCATTAACTGTAGGATTAAGGCTGTATATCCCTCCAATCCCTAGACGTGAAGCTGAATTTAATGCCTATGTGGAACCAAGAGGAAATACTGTTTCTCCCAATCTGGAACGAGAAGCAAGAATTGCAGTACCTCACCTTACATACTTATCACCGTTCAGCTATCAAGTTCAACGCGACGGTACGCTAAAACCGCCTCTATTAGGTGAATTTCCGGCCATAGCCAGGAGCGCGAACAATGTACTGGTCATGGTTGTGACAAATTTAGAGAATGATGCGTTCAGCAGTGAACTCGGGGAGGTTATTTTAAACAATACGGATATCCAAAATAATTTGCTTTCCAACATTGAAGATACTGCCAAAGCTCAAGGATTTAGAGATATTCATTTTGATTTTGAAAGTCTTAGAGGGGAAGATCGGGAGGCTTATACAAATTTCTTACAAAAAGCAAAGGAAAGATTTTCACCGCAAGGCTGGCAGGTTTCAATTGCGCTAGCTCCAAAAACAAGCGCCACCCAAACGGGCAAGTGGTATGAAGCACATGATTACAAAGCACAGGGTGCAGTTGTAGATTGGGTCCTCATTATGACCTATGAGTGGGGTTACAGCGGTGGGCCAGCTCAGGCTGTATCTCCTATAGGACCTGTTCGCCAGGTGCTTACCTATGCGATTTCAGAGATTCCATCACGTAAAATTATGATGGGGCAAAATCTGTATGGCTATGATTGGACACTCCCCTTCGTACAGGGTACTACAGCCAGAGCGCTCTCCCCTCAGCAGGCCATTGATCTGGCACGACGTAATAACGTACCAATTCTTTATGACAATAATGCTCAGGCACCCTATTTTAGATACAGGGATGCCGAAGGAAGAGAACACGAGGTATGGTTTGAGGATGCTCGCTCCATACAGGCAAAATTTAATCTACTAAAGGAATTAAATCTTCGGGGGATGAGTTATTGGAAATTAGGATTATCGTTTCCGCAGAACTGGCTCCTAATAGAAAACAACTTCACAACCATTAAAAGATAGGATTACAAAAAAGGTATCATGCACTCGCCATGATACCTTTCGTTTTACCAGGTACTGTTATGATTTTAATATAAATAGCTCTAAAAGGATTTCTTTGTCTCCGGCACCGCTCTTCATTTTATAGTCCAGCTCTGCCAATTCAGAGAGAGCACGCATCAATTTCATTTCTGTAAAATCTTTCACACGCTTCAGTGCAAGTTTTACCGGATAAGGGCTCATTTTTAATTTAGATGCTATTTGCTGGGCATTGTAGCCCTGTCCTGATAGTTTTTTAACCTGAAGTATAATCCTGTATTGCCGTGCAATGGCTGCTAATATACGAATTGGCTCTTCCTTTAAAATCAGAAGCTCTTTATATAACTGGATAGCTTCTTTTTTTTGGCCATTCATAATATAATCGACCAAATCAAATACATTTTGGTCAAAGGTCTTGGGAACAAGTTTATTTACCATTGCCTTGTCAATTTCCTGTTCGACCGTCGCATACAAAGCGAGCTTTTCTAACTCACTTGCAGCCATCATTAAGTGATTCCCCGTCAGAGATAATAAAGTTTCTACCGCCTCAGGTGTAATTTTCACTCCTAAGGATTTAGCGTTGGCAGTGATCCATTTAGATAATTCCTTTTCGTATAGCGGTTTCGCTTCCAAGACTGCAGAATTTCTCTTTAATTCCTTCGTTATTTTCTTACGCTCGTCCAGCTTTGGATATGGAGCTATAAAGATGGCAATTGATGTCGGTGAAGGATTAGCCAGATAGCTTTCCAATCTTTTTAGATCATGCTCAACCTTTTCCTTCTTTCTTTCGGCTGTCAAAAATATGGGATTATGTAATATAACAACCCTGCGCTCCCCGATAAACGGTAAGGTTTCCAATTCCTCGATTGCCAACTCTACAGGTGTTTCCTCCAGATCAATAGTAGCCAAATTAAACTCTGCTTCATCCTCTGATAAAGCATGCTCGCAGATTAAAGCCTTTGTTTTTTTTATAAAATACTCTTCTTCGCCAAATAAAAGGTAGACAGGACTAAACCGTTTACTTTTAATTGTATTCCATAAATCCATTACCAATATAATCGCCTCTGTTTATAAATTCCTTCTTTCATCCTAATCCCCACCATCAATTTTGACAAGTCTTTCAAGAGGAACCGGAAAAAATAACCGGTTCCCAGAATCTATATCAACGCCTTCTTGCCGGACCCGGGATACCTAACAAAAAAGCGAAAAAGCGCTATAGATCAGTTACCATTTAAATGACTCTTTCATGTACTGAAATGTTTATTTGGAAAATAGCAGGATAATAATTATATAAATTTGGAGATTGTGGATTTTTTTTACTAAATGTTCTATGATAAAAGAGGTCGGGGGGTGGATTAATGAACGAGTTTGAAAAGAATGTACAATCAAAAACAAATGACGTATCAGATTCCATCATGGGATTTGTTGTATCATTTGGTTTTTTCGCTACCATGTTTATTATTGCCATGGTCATCCAATTAATCGGTGCATAGTTCATTTTTTCAAGCGGCCTCATGGCCGTTTTTCATTTCTTACACATACTATGGACTTTGAATAGAAATCGTTCCATCTTTTTTGTTCGTATACGTATATTGAATACTGCCCTGTAAATCTGTTCTGTAAATAATAATATTTTCTTTATCAAGCAAATGAATGACTTCCTCATGCGGGTGGCCAAAACGATTATCTCTTCCCGATGAAATGACAGCTATTTTAGGATCTACCTCTCTTATAAAATCTATTTGGGAAGAGTTTCTGCTGCCATGGTGTCCCACTTTTAAAATATCAGCCCTTAGGTTCATTTTATTTTGCAAAAGCTTGTCTTCTCCGAGTTCACCTAAATCTCCAACAAATAACCAATCTACCTGATTAATACTTGCTTTTATAACAATTGAAGACTCATTCTTTTCCTCCACTTTCTCTACTGGCGATAAAATGGTAAATTTAGCATCTCCCGCAGTCCACCCCATTCCTGCTTGAACCTCTTTAACGGGGATTTTCTGATCAATCGCTTCCTTTATTACTTCCGTCTCTCTAAACTCCTTACGCTGTTCAAATGGTATCAATATCTCACCAATCTTCAATTCCTCAACAATGGCTCTTGCTCCTCCGACATGGTCCTGATCAGCATGCGTAAGGATTAGTTTATCAATGACTTTAATTCCTTTACTTTTTAAAAATGGTAATATAGTATCTTTTCCAGGATCGAACTGGCTATTATGTACTGCCCACTCCTCCTTTCCAAACAGAGTGGCTCCACCTGTATCAATAAGATATGTTCCATTATCACCAGGTAATTGAATGAACGTTGAATCCCCCTGCCCTACATCTATAAAGGTTATCTCTCCATTTCCTGAAAAAAACTGACTGTTATATTGATAAAAGAGCATTAAAATCGTGATTAGACACGTATTAAACAGGTGTTTCGAGCGGATTTCTATTCCATTAAGAATAGAGATAAAACAAACCACAATACATACCATTACCAGTTTGGATGGCTTACCAAATATAAGAGTGGAGGAGGGCAAGGCAGACATAAGCTCTGTAGATTTCTCCAATAAAGAATAAATAAAATTGAGCATCAGCAATCCCGGCTCAACAAGAATTTCAAGGATTATCAGCAAATAAACACCAATGGTTAAAGGAAATAATAAATAAGTAAACAACGGTACATAAAGTAAGTTAGAAATAAAACTAATGAGGGAAATTTCATAAAAATGATAGATGATGATTGGCGTGGAGATGATTTGGCATATTGCCGTCATAATAAAAAGACTGAAAACAGGTGAATGCGGCGATTTTTGAAGGATTTTTGTTGAAAGTATTAACCCATAAGTCAGCAAAAAGGATAACTGAAAACCGATATGGAAAATTTGATACGGATTAATAAGTAGATATCCCATTAGACAAATCGTTATTGTTTTAAAAGCTGTCAACCGCAGTCCGATAAACTGACCAAACATAAATATGGAAGCCATCATGCATGCTCTGACAATCGAAGCAGACAATCCGGTGATGACCGCATAAAAAGGAAGTAAACAAGCTAGCAGCAAAAAGGTTTGCCTCCGAGTAAAGCCGATTCTTAAGAATCCATAAAATAAAATAGCAGCCACTAATGCAACTTGCATCCCTGACAAAGCCAAGATATGGACAATCCCCAGTTTCTTAAATTGGTTATACATATCCTCTGATATACCACTTTGTTCACCAAATATGAGTGCTTTAGTAAAGCTGCCAGCGGTTCCTAAGTATAAATGATCAATCCGCTTAATTTCCCGCTCTCTCATTTGTGCCAGTTTTACAAACAAATTGCGGCTATCTTTGGATATATCTTCTTTATTTTCGATTTCCAAAATCCAATGCGCTCTATTAAACCTTAGATAGGTTCGAAAATCAAATCCATTCTCGACCGTTGCACGAGTTGGTTTTGTCAGATTTCCGTTTACGCGAAAGGACTTTCCCGTTAGAATCGTATTTTTTAAGACATTTGCCTCCTCTTCATTGTTAATCCGGTAAGTAATCCATATTTTCTCGTTATCTGAGAGTTCAGCAAGACCACTAACCCGGTCCCCTTTAATCTGGGGATAGGATGTAAAATGGATTAAAAGCTGAGTTTCAGCCCCGGTCAACTGGCTGGTATTTGAACGATCCCAAAAAAAGCTATGGACACAAAATATTGAAAAGATAATATACAGGGGAATCGATTGCTTAATTGGAAATTTGTTTAGAATGTAACAAAATACGAGGACTATTAGCAGAAGAAAAGTTTTACTTAAGTAAATGGGTGCTGTAATCCCTGAAATAGCAATTACAGCACTATAAAATAAAAATCGGTTGCTCATATCAGTCAAATTGCGGAAATAAACTTGCTGCATCTTTCAGATAGCGTGCAAGATCAGATTCAGAAGCTCCTCTTTCTTTTAGCTCATTAATAAGCTCCATGACAAAATTCATTTTCTTTTCATCATGGAAATCAACCCACTTTTCATCAACAATCACCTGTTTAACACGCACACCTGCCTGTTCAAATAATTCTTCAGCATATGGATGATTCTTATAGGATTCGGCATAATAGATTGTTTTAATTCCTGCTTGAATTAAGGCTTTACAGCATTGCAAGCAAGGGAAATGAGTAACATAAATCTCAGCCCCCTCAGTTGGTACACCAAATTTAGCACATTGCAACAAGGCATTCATTTCAGCATGGATGGTTCGAACGCAATGGTTATCAATAACATAGCATCCTTCGTCCACACAATGCACACCTCCAGCAATTGATCCGTTATACCCGCCGGCAATAATGCGATTATCCCTTACGACTGTCGCTCCAACCATTAACCTTGTACATGTGCTTCTTAATGCAAGTAAGTGGCTTTGCGCCATAAAATACTGATCCCATGAAATACGTTCCATTTCTCTCTCCTCTTTCAATGAACTTTCCTTCACTTTAACAAGAATTGTATCCTTCCTACAACTATTCTTTTCTTACTTAACAGTTATTAATTCCCTGAGCTTTTCAAATGTTTTATCACCTATGCCTGTAACTTCCTTCAAATCTTCAATCGTTTTGAATGATCCAAGTTCTTCCCGTTTTTGTAAAATCGCTGTCGCTTTACTCGGACCGATTCCCGGAAGTTCCTGTAGTTCTTCAGATGTTGCTTTATTCAAATTAATTGTACCATCCCCCTTGGCCGCTGAGACTGTATTCCCTGAACTTTCCCCAGCTGTATGATTAGAAGCCTCTGCTGTCTCACCCTTGATTGGGATATAGATGACCATTTCATCCTCTACTAATTGCGCCATATTCACTTGCTTACTATCAGCCCCATTTTTCAATCCACCTGCTTTTTGAATGACATCCGTTACTCGATCCCCCTTCAAAAATTCATATACACCAGGTTTTTGAACGGCACCCTTCACATCAACCTTATAAGTAGCACTCACCTCAGGTTCTGCCACCAGTTTTTCCGTATCTTCATTCTTTTTTTCTATTGCACTCTCCTCCGTCCAATTTATTTCACTTTGTTCGATTTGCCCATCTTCAGATTGCATATTCCAAAAGAAGAGTGCAGCACAGGCTACGCCTGCACCTGCTAGTAGGATTCCATTTCGCCTGATAAACTGTACGATTTTCTCATTCATTTAATTTACGCTCCTCTTCATATTTGATATTTACTTGCATAAATTTGTTATAAGGAATAGTGGATATCGTGATATTTATCCAATAAGGAGGATTTATAATGATTACCGGCATAATTGGCACAGGTAATATGGGAACCATCTTAATTCAAAGTTTAATTGGGTCTTCGGCCGTTGCAGCAAAGGATGTAATCATCATGAACAGGACTAAACACAAAGCCCAATCCCTGGCTGTTGAATTACCAGGAATCCATACAGCACACACAAGTATTGAACTTGCAAAACAAGCGGATTTAATCTTTTTATGTGTAAAGCCGCATGAAATGTATCCATTAATTGAAATTCTTGAACCTCATCTAAGTTCGGATAATTGCATTGTTTCCATCACAAGTCCAATCTCCATCAAACAATTGGAAGCTGTCGTCCCCTGCTCATGCGCTAGATTTATTCCATCTATTACCAATCGCGCCTTGGCAGGCGCAACACTGCTGACATTTGGTGAATCCTGCAGTCCATATTGGCGGAACCAACTTCAGCAGATGGCAGCAGCAATTTCAAAGCCGCTCGAAATCGACAACAAATATACCAGAGTATCCTCAGATATTGTTAGCTGCGGTCCGGCTTTTTTTAGTTTTATTGCAAGAAACTTTATCGAAGCTGCGGTTGATCATACGGGAATAAGCACTGAAGAAGCCACCCAGCTAACCGAATCAATGCTGATTGGGCTCGGTGAATTATTACGTCAGCAGCATTTTTCATTGCCTGCTTTGCAAGAAAAGGTGTGTGTGAAAGGCGGTATTACAGGTGAAGGTATCAAAGTGCTGGAAAGTGAATTAGGTGAGGTTTTTAGTCATGTTTTTCAGGCTACGCATCGAAAATTTGAAGAGGATTTAAAGGGAATTGAAAATCAGTTTGGGGTTTCATATCATTAATTCTAATCATATTATAAAAGTCCTTTACGAAAACAAAGGTATTTATGAAAACATTGTGTCAATATAACTAAAAAACCAGGAACATCACGTTTCCTGGTTTTTTTACATTATTTCCTTTTACAAACAAAGAAGATTCGATCGGCCTCATCAAGGGAATTTCCTCCGAAGTCACCCATCAGTTCCACAAGCTCAAATCCAATCTCATCAAGCCAAGTTTTATACATATCGATCGGGTATGTACGTTGAAAATGATCTTCATCAAACCGGTTATACGCATCAAGCTCATGATCATAAACATAGAAAGTCAACTCATGTACGACACTGTGAGGAATATCTGTCCCTTTCCACGCATTCCAGATATAGGAAATATCATCTCCATTATCTGCATAGGTTTGATCACTAAAAAAAGTGGACATTTTTTTCACAGAATGAACATCAAAGATAAATAAACCATCCTCTTTCATATGGTTCAAAACACCTTTAAAAGTATCCTTTACATCATTCTCATCACCAAGATAATTTAATGAGTCACAAAAGATGACAACTATATCATATAGATTCAATCCTTCTAAAGCTCGCATGTCCTGGTGATAAAACGGGATGTCATGCTGATTCTCGCTTGCTTTTTGAATTGCCACAGCCAGCATTTCTTCTGATAAATCAACGCCGGTTGGCTGGAAGCCTGCTTCTTTCAAACGAATAGCAAGCTCACCAGTCCCACATCCAATATCAAGAATTGATTTTTCATTTAATTGATATTTTCGGGCAATTTTTTTTACAAACTCAACCCATTCCTGATAGGGAGCATCTTTCATTAAGTAATCATAAACATAAGCAAAGTTTTGATAACTTACATTCATATATTAAGTTCCTGCAATGATACTTCTGGGGCATCTCCCCATAATCTTTCCAATTTATAGTATGAACGATCATCTTTATGGAAAATATGCGCTACAACATCGCCCATATCAACTAGAACCCAACGGGCTTCATCAAAGCCTTCCATTCGGCGGACTGTCGCTCCGTTTTCTTCGACTTTTTCCTTCATTTCGCGTGCAATTGCTTGTACTTGTTTGTCTGAGTTACCGTGGCAAATAATGAAGTAATCAGAAATCAACGAAATTCCCTTCATATCCAAAACGAGAATCTCTTCTGCTCTTTTGTCATCAGCTGCTTTTGCAGCTACCTCTAATAATTCTTTACCATTCATTTAATTGTTCCTCCCTATCTGCTCTGCAAGATCGTTATAGGCATGGAAGGTATCCGGATAGATTGTTTGATTTTTTTTAATCAAAAATGTGATTGTATTTCCCATTGCCTGAAGCACAGCTTTATCCAGGCTTAGTAAGGACAACGCTCTCACTTCATCTACTCCAGGGAAACTTCTCCCAGGCTCTATATAATCAGCCAAATAAATGATCTTATCAAGCATACTCATTCCGACACAGCCCGAAGTATGGTTTTTGATTGCTGAAAGGATTTCTTCATCATGAAGATTTGCTTCTTTCTTAACTAAAACCGCTCCAACCGGTGCATGCCATAATTCAGTATTATATTCCAATAAATCCTGCGGTAATTGCTCATTCTTAATGATTTGTTCCATCTCATCCAGAGGACGATATTTGGCATAATCATGGAAGATTGCTGCCAATTTAGCTTTCTCTATATCTGCACCGTACCGTTCTGCCAATTCCTGAGCACTTTCCAATACACCCAATGTATGAATATATCGTTTATCAGGTAATTGCTGCCTAACGATTTCCAATGCTTTTTGTTGATCCATATAACTGATTCTCCTCAATATATATCTTTACCGCATCAGGAACCAAATATTTGATTGTCTTCCCATTGCTTATTTTTTCACGAATCCACGAAGAGGAAACAGCGATTTCCGGAATATCCACCAATGTGACAGGATAGGATGTCTCAGTACTGTAACCAGGGCGTTTAACACCTGTAAAGCGGACTAATTCACTCAATTCATCTATTTGTTTCCACTTCGGTAAATATTCAATCATATCAGCACCGATAATGAAATAAATTTCTGAGTTTGTATCCCGTTCTTTCAGGAGTTTAATGGTATCTATCGTATATGATGGCCCATTTCTTTCCCATTCTATTGTATCAATCGTAAAACATGGATTACTACCGATTGCTAATGTAAGCATATCCAAGCGCTCTTGATTAGACGTTGAAGTTTTGGTTTTATGCGGGGGCACATTATTAGGCATAAAACGTACCTCATCCAAATCTAATTGCTCCCTAACCTCATTTGCAATAATTAAATGACCGATATGAGGGGGATCGAATGTTCCGCCTAAAATACCAATTTTTTTCATATAGTGTGCCCCCTTCCCTAAATAGGAATTTAATTATGATGGAAGAATAATTTGTTTGTTTTCTCTTGATTCTTTATATAAAACAATCGTATTACCAATGACTTGAACCAATTCCGCACGTGCACCTTTTGAAAGCTGTTCAGCCACCGTATCACGGTCCTCTTCGCAGTTTTGCAAGATGCTGACCTTGATAAGCTCACGAACTTCAAGAGCCTCACCAATTTGTTTAATCATATTTTCATTCACTCCGCCTTTTCCAACCTGGAATATCGGTTGAAGGGAATGTGCCTTCGAACGCAAAAATCTTTTTTGTTTACCTTTTAACATTTATGATCCTCCTAATTGTTGTAAAACTAATTGTTTCATTCTTTCTGTATCCGGCATAACACCTGTCCATAACTCGAAAGCCAGTGCTCCCTGGTTTACAAACATATCCACACCGTTTTGAACCTTATTACCACGGTCTTTTGCCTCTTTTAAAATTTTGGTTTCAAGAGGGTTATAAATAATATCACACACAACCGCATTTTGATTTAGTTCTGTCAGAGAAAGTGGTGATGCATGTACGTCTGCTAACCCAACCGAGGTTGTCTGAATAATAATATCATATTGGCCGAGAGAGCTCTCTGCTTCTTTCAGGCTAATTGCTCTCGAATTTATATTCCCATGATAATCTGCCAGCAACTGTTCTGCTGAAATATGAGTCCGATTGGCGAGATCGATTTTTGCTACACCTGTTTTAGCCAGTGCAAAATAAATTCCTCTTGCCGCACCGCCTGCACCAATAATCAAGACATTCTGACCATCTATACGATCGGTTATAGTCAGCAGTCCTTTAATAAACCCAGGACCATCCGTATTGTACCCATATAACAGTCCATCCTTTATGACAACAGTGTTAACAGCACCAACTTCATTTGCAAATTCGTCTAAGACATCGATATAAGGAATAATGCGACTTTTAAAAGGTACCGTTACATTAAATCCGCCGGCCCCCAAAGCTTTCATTCCCTCGACTGCCTGTTGTAGCTCATTATCCTCAACATAAAACGGCAAATATACTCCATCTACAGAATATTTATCAAATGCGTCATTATGAATAAGCGGAGACATTGAATGCTCAATTGGATTCCCTAATACCCCGAACAGCTTCTTCATTTTACTCTCCTTTAAATCAATGATTTACGGATCGTCACTTGCACTCCTTTAGGAACATGTGCGGAAATCACTGCTCCCGGCTTGTTAATCGTTACCCAGCCCAGGCCAGAAAATACGATGTCTGTCTTCCCTTCTTTTATAGAGAATTGGTGAGCTACTAGCGGTGGAAAATCATCTAATTCAGAAGGATGCGGCGGTACCAATAATTCGCCTACATGTGTTTTGTACAGCTCGTCTGCTTTTTCTAATTTCGTCCGGTGGATATTTAACTCATTGGACAAATAACAAGTAAATGAATTCCGTTCACCCTGAATAAAGTCAAATCGAGCCAAGCCACCGAAAAAGAGAGTTTGGCCAGCATTCAATTGAAAAACTCTTGGTTTAATCTCTTTCTTTGGAGTAATCACTTTTAAATCTTCTTTACCCACAAAGTGAGCCATTTGATGGTGATTAATGATTCCAGGCGTGTCTATTAACGCTCTTTCATCATCCAGTGGAATTTCGATAATATCCAGAGTTGTTCCTGGGAAGTATGAAGTCGTAATCACATTTTCTTCACCACTGCCCTGTTTAATAATACGGTTGATAAAAGTGGATTTACCGACGTTTGTACAGCCCACGACATATACATCACGTCCCTCACGCAATTCCTCTATACGCTCCATTGCTTCTTCAATTCCATGTCCTTTAGCACCGCTGACAAGCATAATATCAACAGGATGTAAGCCAAGTTCAACCGACATGTGCTTCATCCAGGTAATCAGCTTATTAGGCTTGACTGATTTCGGTAATAAATCACTCTTATTACCGATTAAAACAACTGGATTATGGCCGACAAATCGTTGAATTCCCGGCAGCCAGCTTCCATTAAAATCAAAGATATCCACTAATTTGACGATTAAAGCATCCTTACTTCCAATTCCATTCAGAATTTTTAAAAAGTCGTCATCAGTTAGGGATACATCTTGTACCTCATTATAGTGTTTAAGTCGGAAACATCTTTGGCAAATGATTTGTTCTTTTTGAAGTGAGGAAGATGGTGCATATCCTATTTTTTCAGGATGCTCCGTTTGAATAGTCACACCGCATCCCACACAGCTAATTTGTTCTTTTTCCAAGTCTAGTCCTCCCATGTTATCTGTCCTTTTTTACGGAACCATGTTAATATTCTGCGTTCAATTTTACGATTTATTTTAGTTGTCCAGCCATCTGTTTGAGCAACAGGAACGACAAGGATTGTTTGAAACCCGTTACGATTGCCGCCCAACACATCGGTTAAAAGCTGGTCACCGATCACGACTGCTTCTTCTCTTTTAATACCCATAATCTCTACAGCTCTTCTGAATGCAGCTCCCATAGGTTTTTTCGCTCTAAAAATAAAGGGGATTTGAAGTGGATCAGCAAAGGACTTTACACGTAGTTCACTGTTATTGGACACAATTGTCACTTTAATACCATGTTGCTTCATCATTTCAAACCAAGCAATCAGTTCTGGCGTGGCAAGAGGACGATCCCATTCCACAAGGGTATTATCAAGGTCTGTAATAATCCCCTTTATACCATTATCTTTTAATTCCTGAGGTTTGATTTCATAAATACTTTTAACATGCTTGGAAGGTAAAAATGCTTTTATCACTCTATACACCTCTATTAATTCTTTTTCACCGCTATCCATCATAACGGATATTTTAATTTATGTCATAGCCAAATAGCTAAATTTGATGAAAAGTGCAGTCGAAATATAAAACCTTTCGACACATTGCGCCATTATTTAAATCTGTGGATAAGTTTATGCACATCACTAACAGATCATTTACCTTTTTATACGATACGTTTTCCCGATAAAAATTATAGATACACACAATTTACCCACAAGTTATACACCTATCCCTGTGGATAACAGAACGGTTGTTCCATCCTCTTGATTCTGTTAAATTAAGGGTACACCAAGGCAAACTACTAATATATTGTCGTTGCCACCCATTTAGAACAGTAAATTGGAGGTGAAGCCGCAAGGCAAAATAATGCAAAAACTACCAGATGATCTTTTAATTGAATCATATTACAAAGCCAGGCATTTAAACTTAAGCCAAGAATTTATCCGTCTAATTGAAAGAGAAATTGACAGGAGATCCTTATCTTATAAAATATTTTAAGCAGAGCCAAACTCATTTGTATCATGCGCCCTGGTTAAGATCCAGGGCAATTTTTTTGTATTATTATTTTATATACCCTATTGTCTCACCGACATGTACTGGTTGCGGCAAAGCACCTGTTATGTATGGAGTAAAGGTTTCCTTCTCAAATAATAGAACCACGGTTGAACCGAAAGAAAAATACCCGATTTCTTCCCCTTTATGTAGAGTATCCCCCGAATGTGTTCTCTCTATTGAATTAACAAACATGGCACCAACCTTTACAACAGATAGAAATCCTCCGGCATGCTGGATTTCTGTGATTTCACGGTAATTTTTTGATAGAGGGTATTTACCTAATGTCATCCCCCACTTGTTGACTGGATATGACTTTCGTCCAAGAGTACTTTTCCGTGTAACCAATCCCTCAACTGGAGAGTGAATACGATGATAATGGCTTGGACTTAAATATAGTACCATATATCTGCCGCCTAGATATTTTTCTGTATCTTTTGTGTTCCCAAGCATTTCCTCAACTGAATATACCTTCCCTTTCACCTGGAAAGAAGAATCTTCATGGATGGGCCCACTATCCTCCAATACGGCATCTACAGGACTGACAACAGTCCCCTCCTCATGATTAATTTCGCGCGCTCCATTTATTAAAGCCCTTGTAAAAAAGTCATGCAGGGATGTGTATTCCTGAATGGGACGATCCATCTCAGTCAAATTAATTTTGTATTGCTTTGCAAAAGATGGGATTATCCGCCTGCTTGCTTTAGAGTTTGCAAATTTTCTTAAAAGGGAAGAAGTCCATCTGCCATTGGTTAATTCGATTAATAATTGATATACCTTTTCCTTCACTTTCTTCACCTATTTTCTTGTTATATAGCTACTCACATTTAGCTATCTTTCGATTGGATATAAAATTAACAAAAACACCCATGACGATTGAGGGTGTTTGTCTCTACTTAGTTTACTATTCCTTTAAAGGAAGGGAAAGATTTTTCTTACTGATACAGTCAAGTATATCATCATTTCAATTTAAATCGTCTCTTCATCCTCGGAAACCACCAATTCCATTTTCCCATCATTTTCAAGAGGATTGGAACAAGGATTAACCTAATAATCGTCGCATCCAATAAAACAGCAATCGCTAAAGTAAAGCCCAGCTGTTTAATTTCTAATACGCGTGTCAGGATAAATGAAATAAAAACAATGATCATAATTAAGGCAGCCTGGGTAATAAAAGGACCTGTAGATTCGATTCCCCTTGCTATTGATTCTTCATTATCGTGGGATGATTCCCATTCTTCTTTAATCCTTCCGACTAAAAATACCTCATAGTCCATAGAAAGTCCGAACAAAATTGCGAAGGTTAATACAGGCAAATAAGACTGTATAAATCCTGGAGAAGTAAATTGAAGATACTCTTCTCCCCATCCAAATTGAAAGACTAAGACTGTCATTCCGCATGCTGCTGTTACACAAATAATATTTAATAGAATTGCTTTTATTGGAATAAAAATGCTCTTAAAAGCAATTACCAAGAAACAATAGGAAATCATTAAAACAACCACAATGACGATGGGTGTTTTTTTTGCTGTTTCTTCATGCAAATCATTCACTTGAGCTGTAAGCCCTCCAATATAAAGGCTCCCTTCATTCACCTGTTTCTCAAACCGCTCATTTAGCTTAGAGACAAAAGTTTTTGCTTCAGTAGAATCTGGGGCATATTTCAACGTAATCATTACAGGGGCTACATTAAAATCGTCATTAATCAAAAAACTGGTATATTCCTTAAGTTCAGGTAGTTTTATTAATTCTGCTACCTCATTGTATGTATCATCATCACCTAAAAGATTGTCAGTCAATTCTGTAATGGATGAAACCATTTGGACCTCATCAAAGGTTTTGAGGATATCTCCAACAGTCGAAATTTCCTTAAGCTCTTCCATACTGAACCGACTACCTGAAGCCTTCTTTACCAGGAGAACCGGTGAGTATAGACCGGACACAAACTTATCCTCTAAAAGCGTATTTCCTCTTCCAGATGGATAATCCTTTAAGGCATCTTGATTAAGCCCTATTCCCAAATGCATCTGCAATAATGGAGCGGTCAATGCTGCTAGAATAAGCAAACTCCCAATTAAATAAGGAAGTGAGTACTTCATGATATGCTTTGTCCATCGATACAGATATTTTCTCTGATTAGTCTTCTTTTTATATGGTATGGAAAAACTGTTCAGACGATGTCCAAGCAAACATAATAATGAAGGTAAAAAGGTAAGTGTCAGCAACAATAATATAAATAAAACAGCAAATGTGCCCACTGTTAAATTAAGAAATAATTTTGCATGAACAAGAGGGAGTCCGATTAATGAAATCATAACCGTCAACCCAGATAAAAATATAGACTTTCCGCTTGTGGCAATGGCTATGGCGATTGCCTGATGAGAATCATTTTGTTGAAGTTCCTCCCTATATCTAATAATCAAAAATAAAGAATAATCAATTCCTATTCCCAGTCCAATCATCGTCACTACACTTGGTACAATAATGTCAAAATCCTGATATCCCGAAAGACTTAAACATGCAAAGGTAAGAACTACCGCCATTCCTCCTAACATAATCGGGATTAAAGCCGCTGTAAGAGAACCAAATGCAAATAAAAGAACCACAAGAACAAAAGGCATGCCCAATTTTTCCGCAAAGGTAAGATCCCGCTTTTCCATATGGGTCAAATCCTTTATTGTCGGAGTGGCCCCTGTCAAATATAGTTCAAGCCCACCCTTCTGCGCATCCAAATATTCACTAAGTACATCAATCGTTTCTAAAACCCGACCTTTATTCCCTTCAATAAAAAGTAACGCGTAACAAGTGTGCAAATCCTTTGAAACTTGATTCTCCCCCTCCAGCAGAGGGTTCTCCATCGGATTTGCAACTACAGTTACCCCTTCTATCTTTTGGATTTCAGCCAGAACATTATCTACCGGTTCGTAAAATTTTTGTTCATTTACTTTCCATTGATTCGAATGAAAAACAAGAAAATTTTGTTCACCCATATCATCTGCAAAGTTATGCTCCATTAATTTTTGAGTTAGTTCTGATTGTGAACCTTTTACATTTAATTGCGGTGGTGAAAGATGGTTAAAAAAAGATGGTATTAGCATTATTCCGCCAAGAAACAGTAATCCCCAAACTAGCAGGATAACTTTATAATATTGAATGACCTTACAGCCAAAACGGTAAAAATAAGAAGAATTATGTTGGGGTTTAGATTCGTGCATATTGACACCTCAATTTTTTGAGCGTGACAATATTATTTCCTTTTAACGAAAAAAACGGACAAGTATCTTTTGCCCGTTTTGACTATTTTTTCTTCCTTTTTTCTTTCTCTGCTCGATAAAATTCATGGAACATTTTCATTAATGCTCTCTTTTCAATTCTTGAAACATAGCTGCGAGATATACCCAGTTCTTTCGCTATCTCTCTTTGTGTCTTTTCCTTTTTTAGATCTAGGCCAAACCTGCCAACAATAACCTCCTTTTCACGGTCCTCAAGCACATCAATATACTTCTTCACTTTTTCAAGTTCCATATTAAGCTGAATTGTGTCAATTACATCCTCAGACTCAGACTTCAATATATCAAGCAATGAAATTTCATTTCCCTCTTTATCCTGGCCAATCGGGTCATGCAACGAAACATCTTTTTTTGTTTTTTTTATCACTCTTAGATGCATCAAAATTTCATTTTCTATACAGCGGGCCGCGTATGTAGCAAGTTTCGTGCCTTTACCTGAGGAATAAGATTCGATTCCCTTGATTAAGCCAATCGTTCCGATTGAAATGAGATCCTCAGTATCTTCCCCAGTATTTTCAAACTTCTTTACAATGTGAGCTACAAGCCTTAGGTTATGTTCAATTAATAAATTCCTTGCTTCCGCATCTCCTTCCGCCATTCTTTCAATACATTCCCTTTCTTCCTTTGCTGATAATGGTTGAGGAAATGCATTGTTTTTAACATAGGAGACGAGAAAAACCAATTCTTTAATAAAATAGCCAAACGTTGCTAAAACTCCTGCCAATTAAATCAGCTCCTCACTGTTTCCAACCAGTTAGACTATTAGATATGTATGACAGCAGCCTCTATCCCTTGCCTGTCCTTCTGAAAATAAGATATTTGATTTATGCCCAACCATATAAGCAATCATCCCATATTATAATAATAATCTACGGTATATAAGGAGGTGCACCTATGTATCCTTATCATTTTGGAGGACCCAGTTGCGGTTGGGGCTATCCTCCTCCACCATGCCGAAATGGGTATGGCGCCGGATTTGCGATCTTAATTATTCTATTCATTTTATTATTCCTCTTTGGCTTTTGGGGTTTCTGGAGCGGGGGATACCTTGGTCCTAAATAAAGAAAAAAACTTATGCTCTGCATAAGTTTTTTTCTTCTTTTTATAATTCTATAGTTGTGATATCAGCTACAATGACAAATGTGATTGTAACGGCAGTAGCAACCCCCATTACGAATAATAACATGGTAACCAACCCCTTATTCTTCCCATTTACCTAAATTTAACATAATAAAGGGGTGTCCCAAGCGACGTGATGTGAAGAATAATTGACTAATTCTTTACAGGAATGTGAACAGTTCGTTATGCACTATCCTTATTAATCCAGAAAAATTTTGATGTCTTTACTATCATATTGCTAGTCATATCTATCGCCTTCCTTCCGATTGAGCAAATTTTTTTGGACCGGTCAACCTTCGCATACTCGAGTATGGAATATAATTAATAGAATTTATTAATTATAGTTGTTTTTCGATCAAGTATTTCATTTTCCGCCTGACGTATTGAAACGTATTCAGACCTGCCCAATTTATTTGACTTGATTGTAACCGTGAACAGAATCATATTAAAGGTCATGCAATTACCTCCTTAAGCTTCAAATCATCGGTGTTTTTAGCACACTTTATCAATATATTCATCACACCACCAATATAGAACTAAAATTGTATAAAAATCCTATAGTTTAATTTACTATTTTTCACCAAAATATAGACCATTACAGACCTTTAGAAAACCAGAATGGGTAAGTATCTACATATCATAAATTTTAAACAAAGCAAAAAGCCGCAGAAAATTATTCTGCAGCTCTAATGCCAGGCTGTTTTGTCCAAGTTGTTCATGAACCGACAAGTGTTTAAGTGTGTCTTGATATCATCCCACTGCCCATATTACGCATTCTTACAATGCTGGCATTCCATTTCGTTTATTTGTCCATTGCTCACTTCAAAAATACGGTCTGCCATAGCCAGTACCTCCGGATGATGGCTGATGAGAATAACAAGTTTATCTCCCGCATGGGCTTTAATGGCCTGAAGAATGGAGGATTCATTCAACGCATCAAGATTGGTCGTAGGTTCATCCAGGATGAAAACCGAGGCATCATCCAGGAATAATCTGGCCAACGCTAATCGTTGGAGCTGTCCACTTGAAAGATTTTCACCGAATTCTTGAAGATGTGTATCCAATCCTTCTGGAAGACTTTTTATAAATTGATACAATCCTGCTTTCTCACAAGCATCCCAAATTTCTTCATCCTTATATTTTTTATACATCGTCAGATTCCGGCGCAATGTATCCGAAAATACAATTGTATGAGCATCAACCATACTGAAATGATTCCGGTAAGAATCGGCATCATACTCCTCGGCTGGCACTCCATTTAATAGTATGGTACCTTTCGTAACTGGAATATCCCGCAGCAGTAATGAAATCAATGTTGATTTCCCCGTACCATTATCTCCCCTGATGCCAATAATTTCTCCTATTCTCCATTCAAAATTAACGTTTTTATATAAATGTTTGCCTTTTTCATACTCAAATTGAACATCTTTATATTTAATATTACCAATATGGACGAGTTCACGACTGCCTCCCTCATTTACCTCAGGAGTAATATTCATGATTCCTAAGACACGTTTAGCACTGGAAAATGTATGAACAAGGCTCGAGCTAAGCTGCGATAAAGCTAGTGCAGGACCAAAGGAAGAATAAAGCAGCAGCATAGCTAAAAGCCCTGTACCTGCATCCACTTTACCAATTCCGTATAAATAAATAGATATACCAATTTGTATAAACACTGAAAGGTATAATGCCCCATCCGTCAATGCCTTGAGTAGACCTTCATGTTTCTTAAGGGACAAAGTAGAATTATTTAATTCCTCACTATATTCGTCAATTTGATTAATTGTCTGTTGCTCCTGTCCAAAAATGTACAGTTCCTTCAACCCTTTTAATCGATCAAGGATATATTGACTTTGCATGCCAAATTGAACACGATAAGCTTCTCCTGCTTCTTGTCCGCTTCTGTACACACTTTTCGGAACAACATAGCTTATTAACAAATATGAGAACAACGCTGCAACAGCATAAAATGGATGAAAAGACCAAAAAATCGCCAGATAAACAATTCCTGTGATAAAGCTAATACAAACAGGAGCTACTGTGTGCGCATAAAACACTTCAAGCATTTCTACATCCTTAGTAATAACATTCATAAGCTCCCCTTTTTGAAAGCTCATTAATTGCCTATTCCCAAGCTTTCCAAGGGATCTAAAGATATGAAACCGGATAGTAGCCAGAAGCCTAAATGCAATGTAATGGGTCATATATTGCTCGCACAGACGAAAAACAGCACGCATTATACCTGCTGTAATAATCATAATCAGCAACAGTCTTCCATTTCCAAAGTCCTTAAGGCCCATTACATCCAAGAAAGCCATCCCTCCTATAAGACTTATGGCTGAAACCGCCAAATAACCTAATGTACCAAGAAGGATTGTCAGCATCATATGTGGAATAAGCGGCTTTAATATTTTCATTAATTGAATCAAATTCTTTCCGCTGCTAATCATACTGCACACCTTCCGATTGATTGTTGTTCTTCAAATAGCTCTGCATAAATGTTCCCATTGTTCATAAGTGTTTGATGATTGCCTTGTTCAGCTATTTTTCCATTGGAGAATACATAGATTTGATTTGCATCTACTAAACGCTGCAAGTGATGGGTAATCATGATAACCATTTTTCCCTGACGGCTGATTCTTTGAATAATATCAAGAATATCATCTTCACTACTACGGTCGATATTGGCAGTAGCTTCATCAAAAATAAACACTTTAGGATTCTTTAACAGCATTCGGGCAATTGCTAATTTTTGGCGCTGTCCGCTTGAAAGATTCGTCCCTCCGCTTTGAATTTTATAATGAAGGTTAGCAGCAAATTGATCTAGCTTCACAAACCTAATAATCTCTTCTGCCTCTTCTACCTCCAAAGTTGGTTTAGCCATCATTAAATTAGAAAAAATCGTACCTTCAAAAATATAGGAACGGTTACTGACACAGCCAATCAATCGATGCACCTGATCAATAGGCAGTTCCGCTAAAGATGTCCCACCGATTTCAATTGTTCCATTTTCCGGTTCAACGAAACGTTGCAGAATATGTGTAATAGTCGTTTTTCCTGCACCAGAAGCACCTGCAATTCCCGTCACCTCGCTTTGCTTGATGACAAGATTGCAATCCTGCAAAGCCGGTTTTTCAGCATATGGATAAGTATAGGTTATATTTTTAATGCATAAATCTCCTGTGATATCCTTATGAACAGCTGGTTCTTCTTTTTGCGAGTCAATTTTTAAAATGGAGGATAATAAATTCAAGGCACTCGTACCATTCATACCTACATGAAAATAGGATCCCAACAGTCGAAATGGTACAAAAAATTCAATCGCCAGCAGAGAAAAACAGATAAAGCCAGTTAAACTTAAGTTTCCATTTTTATAGGCAATCACTGAGCAGACGATTCCCAAAGCTGCTCCTAAATAGGCGATTAAATCCATAATGGTGATAGATTGCAATTGCATCCTAAGCACCTTCATCGTCATATAGCGGAATTCCTCTGCTTCCTTATTCATAATCTCTCCGTATGCCTTTTCTCCGTTATAAATTTTTAAGGTGCGCAGTCCCTCTACACCTTCAACGAACTTTTTACCAACATCCAAGTATTTATTCCAATATGTTTTAAAAATTCTCTTTCCAATTTTTACGCCGGCCACAATGGCAACCGGAATTAAAAAACCACTGATCAACAACATAAGCGCAATTTTCCAATTCAATTTTGCCATTACCACAAATAGCAGGACAGGAGTCAACAGGCTATAAAAAAATTGCGGCAGATAACGACTGTAATAAACATCAATATTCTCGATACCTTCTACCGCGAGCTGGCTAATTTTACTGATTTCCAGTTTGGTAATCTCTTGAGGGGTCAGTGAAAGAAGCTTTTCAAACAGTTCTCTCCGCACCTTATGCTTTAGCTCAAATGATGTATAATGTGTGAGCTTTGTCGAGTAATAATGACAGCCGAACTTTATAGCTATAATCAATCCAATATATAAAATGTAGTACATATCCATAACGATATTATGAACATAGAACAAGGCAGAAAATAATTCCGCAATCTCAAATACAATCACTATATTTATAACAACATTCAATAATTGCAATAATGTAACTTGAACCAAAACAGGGATGATTCCATACTTTTTTGCATAAATCATCATTTCTTTTTGAATCATATTTGTTGCACTTCCTCTTGATTATTAATCGTAGGAATTTTTATAAAAACAATCAATTTAACAACTGCCAACACGCATAGAACAATGCGAACGTGCAAATGATTGACCATTAAACCGCTGATTAGAAGTAATAAATACACGGTTAGTAAAATCGTTAATTTTCTTCTTAAAGTAAGACCACCATCCCTTTGGTAGCTCACTACATATTTTTCGTAAAATGACTGTTTCTTCAGCCAGTTTTCACATTTAACTGAATTACCAGCGAATAAAATTGCTGTCAGTAATAGTAAAGGTGTCGTTGGTAAAATAGGAACTGCGATTCCAATTAAACCAAACAATAGAGATATCCATCCCAATCCCAGTAAAATTAGTTTTTTCATCTGTCTTCCCCCACTAAATATGTATCAATACAAGCCATACTATAGAGCCTAACCCTCCAACTATATGAACGGCCGTACAATTTTTTTGTTTCTTTAAAAAAGGAATTATTGCTGTCAGAGCAATGATAAGCATATAAATGATATAACCAAATAAATTAGAACTCATTTGAAATAAATATATAAATATACTTATCAAGGCTATACAACCACTCCATCTATGAGTAAGTTTTATCGGTCTATTCTTTTTAAACAGGTGTAAAACCCCAAAGAATAAGCAAATAAAAAAAGAAAGTTTATGTAATGTCAACAATATCATTAGAAACCACCCGTACATTATTATTTTGATATATTAATATTATTGATAATGATTATCAATGTCAATGATAAATTTATCAAGTACCTGTAAAGATTCTTGATTAAAAGATTATAAAAAAAAGCCAACTCATTAAATGAGTTGACCTGTATTTTATAGAATCTATTCTTCGTCTTGTATTAACTTCCCGTATTTCTTGGATAAAGCAAAAAACAATGCGGATAACGCCAATACTCCGGCAGTAGCAAAAGTTAAGTATTCCTTTACTACTTCACTCATACCTTCCTTTGGCAATATGGATCCTAAAAAAAGAAATACAGCAAACATAAGGAGAGTTGTACCAAAACGTTTATAATCTATCATTTTCTCTTTCAAGGAAACTACCACCTTTCAAATAAACTAGTAATACAGTAACACGATATTCCTCCCTATGCTAATGTAAATAGTGGCAGGCGAACCACTAAAATAGATGGACAAAATGGTAGTAATATTTATGAACAATCTTATTATTTTTTAAAGAAAACAAAAAAAGTTCTGTCTCAGTATTTCGACAGAACTTCAAAATTTTATTTTAATTCTTTTACAATTCCCATTGCCAGTTGAGCTGAATGCAACGCAGCCTTTTCCAGGAATTGATCAAATGATAAATCTGACTCTTTGCCAGCAATATCACTTAATGCGCGCGTAACTACAAATGGAACACTAAACTGATAAGCCACCTGAGCAATAGCGGCTGCTTCCATTTCAACTGCCTGAAGCTGTGGAAACTTCTCTCTTACAAATCGAACACGTTCAGGATCAGACATAAATACGTCACCGGTTGCGATTAACCCTTTTCCAACTCCAACCCCGTCTATACCTGCAGCCACTTTCTCTGCAAGTGATACAAGCTTTTCATCAGCAATAAATGCTGCAGGTAATTGTGGAACCTGTCCGTATTCATAATCAAACGCCGTAACATCCACATCATGGTGACGTACCTCAGTTGAAATGACCATATCTCCTACATTTAATTCTGGGTTATAGCCACCTGCTGAGCCAGTGTTGATGATAAAATCAGGCTTGAACTTTTCAAGAAGGACAGTTGTTCCCATGGCAGCATTCACTTTGCCAATACCGGATTTTAACAAAATAACATCCACACCAAACATCTGTCCAGTTGTATATTCTGTATTAGCAATGACAACAGACTCGGCACTTTCTATATTCTCACGCAAATAAGCAACTTCTTCTTCCATTGCGCCAATAATAGCAATTTTCATCAGTATAACTCCTTTATTACAAAAATTAAAATGACATGTACCATTTTACCATAAATCATCTGCATAAACAGACCACTAATCCTTTATTGGAACTAGAGTATTCCAGGCATTTTTGGTAGACTTAGTTTGAAAATGAAGGAGGCAAAAAAAGTGGAATTTAAATTAGAACTAATTGAAGACAAAGTTGAATTTTTCGAGGCATCCTCAATTCAAAACCTTGAAAAACAAATCCAACAAAAAATAGATCAAAACAAAGCAATCATGCTATCCGTACACCACATATCCCACCAAATCCACACCACCCCCGAAGGCAAACCCATATACACAGCCGTAGTACACTATAAACTAAAAAGCTGAAGGGCCTTGTTCAGGAGTGAGGAGCATAAGACATAGGCTCGAAGGGGATGTTTCTCCCCCGTAGAGGCTATGCTTATGTCCCGAACTCCTAGGCCCTGAAGCTGGATTAACTAAAAAGCTAAGACGACTGTTCAGGCCCGAAAAGCATAAGACGAATACTCGGAGGGAGACGCTCTTCCCTCCCGCAGAGTATTTGCTTATGGCTCGAGGGACTAGGAGTCGATGCTGGATTAACTAAAAAGCTGAGACGACTGTTCAGACCCGAAAAGCATAAGACGAATACTCGGAGGGAGACGCTCTTCCCTCCCGCAGAGTATTTGCTTATGGCTCGAGGGACTAGGAGTCGATGCTGGATTAACTAAAAAGCTGAAACGGCTCATGTTAAGGAACGAAGACTAAAGGCGCCACGTCCTGTGGCAACGTCTTCATGACCAACATCCTGTTGGCCCGCATAAGACATAGGCTCGAAGGGGATGTTTCTCCCCCATAGAGGCTATGCTTATGTCCCGAACTCCTAGGCCCTGAAGCTGGATTAGATAAAAAGCTGAAGGGCCTTGCTCAGCCGCGACAAGCATAAGAGGAGTTGCGTAGGGAGAACGCTTTTTTCTCCCGCAGCAGCTACACTTATGACTCGAGCGGTTAGGCCCTGAAGCTAGATTAACTAAAAAGCTGAGACGACTGTTCAGGCCCGAAAAGCATAAGACGAATACTCAGAGGGAGACGTTCTTCCCTCCCGCAGAGTATTTGCTTATGACTTGAGGGACTAGGAGTCGAAGCTGGATTAACTAAAAATCCAAAAACGGGTATATTAAGGAACAAAGACTAAAATCGTCACGTCCTGTGGCAACATCTTCATGACCTACATCTTTTAGGCCTCCGAAGCATAAGAGGAGGCACCGTAGGGAGCTTATTAGGGATTAAAGGCTTAAGTACACTACTTCGTGCGGCAACGCCTTTATGACCTGCAGAAATGAATAATAGGAGGTGCTATTTATGGGGAGAGAAATAAAGTTTGATGACGATAAGCATGAACTGATTTTAACTCTTACAGGTTTAACAACTTTTTTTGCTTTAAAACGAAAGATTCAAATGCCCTACCCTCTAATAAAAAATGTTTTAGTAGATTATTTCGACGCTCCTACACGGATGATACGGATGCCTGGTTCTTCTATTTCATTCTTAAATATTTATGAAGGAAGTTATAAATATCAGAATGAATGGTATTTTCTTTCATACAGCGGTAGGATACCGTTGGTCATCATAGAATTGCAAGGACATAAAAAGTATAGATATATTATTTTCCAATGTGAAAATCCCACAAAAACCGCATCCGAGATTCGAACACATTTAAGAGATATTGACTGACATGATACATCCTTTTTGAAATGGCTACGATTACCTCTTTGTATTTCCACTCTTCAAATTATCTGGATTTCCCTTAAAAGTAACAATCAAAAAAGCTGCCAAACACGGCAGCTTTAAAAGTATTTTTATTTGGTTAACTAGCTTTGTCATTCTTTATAAGTTTTTCTACCTTTGTCGGTTTCCATCCTTCACCATCAACCCATTCGATATATACACGATACGTGCTTGATCCATCTTTAGGTGATACAGTACCAATTGCCTTATTCGGTTCACCGCCATTTTGTAAATACCATAAGGTCATATTACTTTGATCTATGCCAGCTCCATAGGCAATGGCTTGCTCCATTTCATTCCAATCAGTGGAACCTTTCTCGTATTGTGTAACATGCTCTCCACTTTGTTCCGTACCTACTGGCTTCCATGAAGGATCAGAATACGCTTCTTCCACATTTCCATCAGAAGCTGTTTCTTCAACTTTCTCAGACTCTACTGCATCTTCAGATTCAGAGGAATCTTGATCAGCGTTTTGGTCTTGATCTTGGCCCTCTTCGTCCTCATTCTCAGATGCTTGCTCATCTTCATTCATTGCAGTTTCTTCTTTGTCAGCTTCCTCTTTGTCAGCTTCGTCTTCTTTATTGGTTGCCGATTGATTACTTTCAGGATTGGTATCAGCCTTCTGACTTGCCGGTTCATCATTATTACCTAAAAATATAGTAGCTCCCACAACGACAATAAGGAGAACGACAACTGTAATCAGTATATTGTAGACTTTGTTTACCTTTTTATCCTGACGTTTATCCATACGCGAAGGATATTTATCTTGCCTATCCATATACACTTCCTCCTCAAATTTATAATAAAGATTATTTTAACATGGATAGGTAATCACTAAAAGTTATTCAATTTTTCGTCATATTTTTTATTCCAGGCCTCTTTTTTGATTAATTGCATGTATCCCATTGACCATTTGTAAGTATAAAGGAGTTACCGCACCCGACTTGCTCGCTGTATCCAGATTTACAATCACCATCGCATATTTAGGTTTTTGAAAAGGAAAATAACCTGCAAACCATTTATTGTACATCTGTTTTGTTTTATCTTCCTTGGCCCCAATTTCTGCTGTTCCTGACTTACCAGCAACATCGTACTTGGCTGTATGTAGATTACCCGCAGTGGCATATTTCCCTGTTGTTGTTACTACTCCTCTTAATAATTGCTGTAGCTTGCTGGCTGTTATTTTTGAAATGGCTTTACCTTCTATAGGCTGCTCTTTGAAGGTGGCAATGGTTAATCCGTCATCATCGACCGCTTTAGTGGCAGCTCTAGCCATCATTCTTTCACCGCCTCTGGCAATCGTGGCCATCATATTGGCGATGGCAAGCGGAGTTACTTTTACATTTAGTTGACCAATCGATGTATTCGCCACAAAATTCTCATCCTTCTTCATGGAGGATTCTGTCCATATGACCCCAGATTTTTCTTCCGGCAGTTGTTTAATGAGAGATGTATGGAATACACTTCCATTCCACCCAATTGGTTGAATTAAGCCAAGCCGCTCAGCATACTCTTCAATAAGATTCGGATTTTTATCTGCCAATTCCTTTCCCAGAACTCCAAAAACTTGGTTGCTGCTTAATGCAAACCCTCGCTTAAAATCAACCATTCCTAGCAATCTTCCTGTATTTTTATCAACAGGTCGCCCTAAATGATCCAAATTACCGTTAAATTCTCTTCCATTCAGGTTTAGGCCTTCTTCTATGGCAGCAGCTGCTATAACCGTTTTAAATACGGAACCAGGAGTCTGTGGAGTAATCATTTGATTATGGTTACCCTCATTGTTTACATCTTTATTTACAAGCGGTGTGGAAAACATAGTCAGAATATCATTAGTCTCAACATCTAAAATGATGATTCCGCCTTTTTTCAGCCCACTATCATCAGCAACTTGTTCTGCAAGTTTTTGATAGTCCTGATCCAAAGTAGTCTGTATATTAATTCTTTCACCAGATTGACCTTCGTCCAAATAACGGATATCCACTCCAAACATTGGCAGTCCATTGGCTGCTTTGTGATAAACTAGTTTTTTACTGCCATTACCCTGCAGGAAGATCTGAAAGGCTTTTTGCAATCCTGTTTTCCCTACTTTTGTTTGATAATCAACCGGTGTATAGCCTATTTTATTAGCTTCATCTATTTCATTCTTATTTAATGTCAGGGACCCTAGAAGATGGCTTGCTGAAGGATTTGCTATAACCTCTCTCTTCTTTACACCTATAATACCTGGAATATGAAGATTGTTAATTTGCGCAATTTGGCTATCTGTTAATTCTGTTATACCTTTATTTTCATAAATAAATGGTTCCTCTTCACTCTTTATCCTTTGTAGTAGTATTTCTTTCTCTATCTCAAGAATGTCTGCCACTTTATCTGCAGGCCAATCTAAATGTTTAACAAATGGAAAGAGTACTAACACCGATTTGTCCTGATAGGATATCGACTTACCTTCTCTATCAAGAAATCCACCTCTCCCATCATCCAAAGTGATTTCGTCAATTCTTTGTCTCACACTATTCTCTAATAAATTTACCCGGTGTTTGGAATATTCCTTTGGCTTCACTATCTGTATATGTACCAGCTTGGCTATTAATAAAGTAAACAGCAATAGAAAAATAATTCCTGTCCCCAATATTCTTTTTTTCATTTAACACACCCCTTACTGTTACCAGTTTCGACGGGGCTTGCCTATTTCAAACTATAATTGAACAAATAAAAAAGGCACCTAAAATAGGCGCCTTGCTGGTTCTTTCTTAAATTTCAAATTATTGAACGGATACGATTACGACTTCCATATCTCCACCTGGAGTAGAAACCGTTACTTCATCACCTGGTTTTTTTCCCATTAAACTGCGGGCAATAGGAGAATCATTTGAAATTTTATACTCAAATGGGTCAGCTTCTGCAGAACCGACAATTATATAAGTTTCTTCTTCACCATCAGGTAATTCTTTAAATGTTACGGATTTTCCTAATGTAACCGTTCCATCCTGAGATGCACCTGACTCAATAATTTGTGCATTTCTAATCATATTTTCAAGTGTAGTGATTCTTCCTTCAACAAATGCTTGTTCTTCTTTAGCAGAGTCATACTCAGAGTTTTCGGATAAGTCACCGAAACTGCGTGCAATTTTAATTCGTTCTACAACTTCTTTACGTTTAACCGTTTTTAAAAGTTCTAATTCTTTCTCTAATTTTTCTTTTCCCTCTTTAGTCATTGGGAATACTTTTTCAGTAGCCAAAAAATTTCACTCCTTCTGTACTTTCACCATGCAGCACCAACCGCTCCATGTGATCATGTGTATATATATGCACTTAATAACTATGTATATACCTTTATTGGTATAGGAATTGCGCGTTCTCAATCGAACGCGCAATTTACACTCATTGTTAGCTTAATTTCTTTTTATCGATTTGTCTATTAATTTTATCAAAATTTTTTCAAAAATGAGTAACTTTTTTGTTATTTTTATGGAAATTGGTGTAAAAACAAAATATTCCTATAAAAGGGATTTTTGCTCCAAAATCGTTTGGATTTTAGTACCAATTACATCAATAGCCACGTAATTGTGTCCGCCTTCAGGAATAATAATATCCGCATAGCGCTTAGTAGGCTCAATAAATTGGTTATGCATAGGACGTACCACAGATGTGTATTGTTCAATGACTGAATCAATTGAACGGCCCCGTTCTTTTATATCACGCATTAAACGACGTATTATACGAAGATCTGCATCGGTATCAACAAATAGTTTAATATCCATTATATCGCGTAATCTCTCATCTTCAAGTACCAAGATTCCCTCGAGAATAATAACGTCCTTAGGTTCAACAGGAATTACATCCTCAGAGCGTGTATGCATAGCATAATCATAAACCGGCTTTTCAATTGCTTCATAACGAAGCAATTTGTTGATATGCTCCAGCAATAGATCATTATCAAAAGCCAATGGATGATCATAGTTTGTCTTTAGTCGTTCCTCAAAAGGAAGATGGCTTTGATCCTTATAATAATAATCTTGTTCTAGAATCATGATGGAATGACCCTTGAATTTTTCATAGATTGCTTTTGTTACACTCGTTTTCCCTGAACCCGAGCCACCTGCAACCCCAATTACAATTGGCTTAGTCATTTTTAGTTGTTCTCCTTCCTCATCATATCATATGGATGAACCGGTTGATCGACTTTTAAGCGGACAGTCATAAGCGGATGTCTTGCAGCATCTAATTCATTGCCGTCCTCATCCCAGATTGTTCCGACTGTTTGCGTAAAGTTTTCGATATTAGGTCCGAAAAATTCAATTTCGTCTCCCGGTTTAAAGTAATTTCTTTGCTGTAACGTGACTATAGATGTATTTTCATCATACGATAAGACAAGCCCGGCAAAGTCATGCGTTGTTTTGTTATTATGATTGCCAAACATTTGCTCCTTATGGCTTGGTACACCTTCAAAGAATGCGGGAGCTGTTTCCCGATTCGCACACTTATTGAGCTCTGTAATCCATTCCTCTTTGAAAACAAAATTGTCCGGATCCGCACAATAAGTATCTATAACCTTGCGATAAACACTGACAACTGTTGCAATATAATGAATGGATTTCATACGGCCTTCGATTTTTAAGCTGTCGATTCCCATCTCTATCATAGTTGGGATGGATTCAACCAGTTTCAAATCTTTAGGACTCATCGCAAACGGTTGGTCTTCATCTTCAAATAATGGTTTTTCACCATCTTCCGTATTAGCGAATAAATGATAATCCCATCTGCATGATTGGCAGCAGCCGCCTCGATTAGAATCACGGGCTGTCATATGGTTAGATAGCGTGCAGCGCCCTGAATAAGCAATACACATCGCCCCATGAATAAAGGTTTCAATTTCAATATCAACCTTTTCTTTCATTAGCTTGATTTCTTCTCCACTCGTCTCACGTGCCAAAACAACACGATCCAGCCCTTCTTCTTTCCAAAACTGTACAGCTTTCCAGTTTGATAAGGATTGCTGTGTACTTAAGTGGATTTCCAGCTTTGGAGCAGCCTTTTTACAGGTCTCAATTATTAACGGGTCAGCTACTATAATACCTGTTACTCCAGCTTCTTCAATCCCTTTTAAATACTCCGGAAGTCCATCGATGTTCTCATTATGAGCAAAAATATTAGTGGTCACATATATTTTAGCGCCGTATTGTTTAGCAAACTCCACGCCTTCTTTCATTTCTGCCAATGAAAAATTTCCGGCATTGGAGCGCAATCCATATTCCTGACCGCCAATAAATACGGCGTCGGCACCATAACGGACAGCGATTTTTAATTTTTCCAGGTTACCGGCAGGAGCCAGTAATTCCGGTTTTTTTACAATAACGCGTTTTCCGTCAATAATCTCGGAAATTTTATTTTCTGACACGGACATTCGGTCATCCTCCATTCCCTGTTAATAAACAGTCTCCTTGAAAAAGAAGCCTGTATCCAGCGATCTGTTTGCCGGTTGAATTTCTTCAGCTTTCTGCAGCAGTTCTTCCTTCTTATCTTCGTATAGATCCGGATTCTCTGCATATAAATCAATTGCCTCGCGATACAATTTGGTTACTTCAATAAGATAGTCAGAATCCTTTAAGATTCCATCAATTTTAAAGGAGTCTACCCCAGCATCGAGCATTTCTGCCAATTCATCAATAATGCAAATATCATTCGGACTCATAATATGAGTGCCGTTTTCATCTTCAAAGATTGGATATTTAGCGTTACGCTCAGGATCGTGCAGGAATAAGCTTTTTTGATCCTCCAGGCTATCCACTTTCATATTGCGGCCTTGGTAATTAAAGTAATTCCCGATAAGCGTCCGTTTTGACTGAAACATGGCTGTCATTCCATGCACCTGTACTTCAATCTCGACTTTGGCATGTTCTTTAATTTCAATGATAGCGTCCATATTAATTTCCCGGGCAAGGACTGCACGCTTAGCTCCTTTTGTTCCCCAGTAATTACACGTGAACCAGTTGGTCGCTGTTGTTTCTGTATTCCAATGCAGTGGCAGGTTCGGAGTTGCTTCACGAGCAGCCATCAAAACAGCTGGATCTCCAAAGATGACAGCATCAGCTTGATTGGCATCTAAGAAACGCAAATAATCGGACAGCTCGTCCACTTTCTCATTATGGAAGATGGCATTCATAGCCACATATACTTTCTTTCCTTTTGAATGGGCTAGCTGGATTGCTTCTTTAACAGCCTCTCTGTTAAATTCTCCAGCCAGTCTCAGTCCATAACGTTGTTCCCCTATAACAAATGCATCTGCACCTGCATCAATTAATGGGATGATATCTTCAACCTTAGTAGGTGTTAGTAATAGCTCAGGGGTTTTCATGCCTTTTCACCTCGTTTAATACTGATAGCCAAACCATCCCCGACAGGGATAATGACAGTATCAAAGTTTTCCTTATTCATGAGCCATTCATTATAGCCTTTTATTTTATTAACTAAATTTTTTGTTCGTTTAGATTCAATCTCTTCCTGTTCAAGAGCCACCAAGCCTTTAAAGAGAACATTATCGGAAAGGATAATTCCTCCCTCTGCCAAAGACTTTTCATATATTTCAAAGAAACGTTTATATTGTCCTTTAGCTGCGTCGATAAATATACAATCAAAAGGTCCTTCTGGAGAGACAGCTGATTCTGTCTCAAGGGCGTCACCTTTTATAATCTTTATTCTACTCTTCATGTCCGCTCTTTCAATAAAATGATGAGCTTTTTCAATACGTTCCTCATCTCTTTCAATTGTCAGTATTGAAGCTTCTGGCAGCGTATACGCCATTCGTAAAGCAGAATAACCAATTGCTGTTCCAATTTCTAAAATTTTTCGCGGCTTTTGGATTTTTAGAATCTGTAACATAGACTCCATACCGGTTAATTCCATAATCGGAACACCATTTTCCCTTGCATACTCTTCCATTTCACTTAATAAATCATTTCGGGAAGGTACAAGAGTCTGTAAATAGTGATCAAGATTCTTATTCATCCTTATTCCTCCAAACCCTGTACTTTGCTTAATTCAAAAAAATGAGAAAGCCAGGTGGCTTTCTTTAAATACATACACTATTTTTATGCACTTCGAATATTTTAGCATATTTAGGGGAAAGAAGCGAAACGTTTCTTCTCTTCCATAGTTCCCCTCCAAATGCTTAATTATTCGTTATATGTTTTGCCTTATCTTTATTATGTTCTTCTAATGTTTTATTAAAGATGACTTCTCCCGATTTAGTAGCAAGGAAATATAGGTCATCAATATCTGCAGGGTTTAATGCCGCCTGAATAGAGGTTTCACCTGCATTGGCAATTGGTCCAGGGGTTAACCCCTTATGTCGATAAAGATTATATGGTGAGTCGACTTCTAAGTCTTTGTATGTCACCCGATCTTTATGCTCTCCCAATGCGTACAGAACAGTTGGATCAGTTTGCAATCGCATATCCTTCTCCATCCTGTTTTTAAACACAGCAGATATTTTATCCCTATCCACCTTCTCAGTTGCTTCTTCTTCAATTAAGGATGCCATTGTTAATAGTGTATGCGGTGTCCATTTATCCTTGGACATTTCATCCTTATACTTCGCTAAGATTTCGTTGGTTTTTTTTACCATATCGCTAACAATTGACTCTATTGTTGGATCTTCCTCATAAAATGAATACGTTGCTGGATATAAATATCCTTCCAATGGATATCTGACATTCTCGGCAAGAATATCATCCGTTAATAAATCAGGATACTTATTCATCATTTCTTTAATAAATCCATTTTTATTTATAACGGCTAAGACATCTTTTGACTTTTTGCCTGTTTTCTTGGCAATAATTTCTGAAATTTGTTCCAGATCTCTTCCTTCCGGAATAGTAATTCGATAGGTCTCAGCTACAATTCCATTTTTGATTTGATCGATGATTTCCTGAATTGTCATAGATGGTGATAAATTATAGGTTCCAGCCTGGAAACCAGATTCATTTTTAAACTTGACATAGTATTTAAATACTTTCGCGTTTTTAACGACTCCATTATCCTCTAATGTTTGAGAAATCAAACTAATTCCTGAACCACGAGGGATTTCCACCTTGATTGCATCTTTATTATCTGGGTCAACAGGTTTTAATGCGGAGGAGATATACAAATACCCACCAAGTCCAACAAGCGTCATGACAAGGATGACAGCAACTAACGAAACAGTAACAATTTTCCGTACCACTCTAGCTTCACTCTGTCTTTCAAGTAGCTTTATTTTCATTTGCTCTTTCTTCCAATTTTTATCATTATCCAAAAGTGATGCCCCCCTAAGGCATTTTATTACAAGCCCTCTTTATTTATTGCAAACATTAGCGGAATCTGTCAATGATTATCATAAAACTTTTTCTTAAACCGCTTGATTATATAATAAATTTCATGAATTGACCATTACTTTTTTATAACATGCTCTATTTTTCGGAGAATTTACCTAAAATCTCTTGAATAATCATCCTTTCACCATTCCTTGTAAAACCATTTCATCATTATTCCACAATACTTAAATCTACACATAAAAAAACTCCCCCGATAAAACCGGGAGAGCTATATTTTCAGTTTATTCTTCTTCGTCGAAGAATGTATTAATGACTTCTTCAACTAGAGCCCATTCTTCATCATCTTCTATATCATTTAATGTTCCGACTTCACCTGTTTCATCAGGAATATAAGAAGCTACATGGATGAGGTCTTCATCTTCTTCGCCTTCGTTTCCTACTGGTGCAAATACAACGTATTGCTTATCATAATCATCCAATTCGAACGTAAGTAATATTTCGTGTAACTGCTCGTTACCATCTTCATCAACAATTGTTATCATATTTTCTTCCATGTCTGATCACCTCTAAATTATTTGCCGCCACTATCTAAATATCCTTGCAGAATTAAGACAGCGGCCATTTTATCTATAACTTTTTTGCGTTTTTTACGGCTTACATCTGCATCTAATAAAACCCGTTCTGCGGCCATTGTGGTTAAACGTTCATCCCACAAAACGACCGGAACCTTATATCGTTTTTCAAGCTTTGAAGCATAATACTGACTTGCCTCGCCTCGCGGACCTACAGTTCCATTCATATTTTTCGGCAAACCTACGACAAATTTATCGACTTTATAAGGTTTAAGGATTTCATCTAAACGTTTCAGGCCAAGCTGATTTTTTTCTTCGTCAATTGCTATGGTTTCCAAACCTTGAGCAGTCCAGCCCATTTCATCACTGATGGCGACTCCCACAGTTTTACTACCCACATCAAGACCTACAATTCGCATATTATCCCTCTCGTTGCTGCTCTAAATAAGATTTGACCAGAACTTCTATAATCTCATCTCTTTCAAGCTTTCTAATAAGATTTCGTGCATCATTATGACGCGGAATATAAGCAGGGTCTCCTGACAAAAGATAACCTACAATCTGGTTAATAGGATTGTAACCTTTTTCATTTAGAGCATTATAGACTTCCATTAAAACATGGCTAACGTCATGCTCAAAAGAATCCTCCGGGAAATTAAATTTCATTGTTTTATCAAATGAACTCATTCCAACGCACCCCGCTTTCATTCAAAAAGCTATATTTCCATTGTTCCTCTTATTGTACACTACTTAAACCTAATAATAAAATTCGAATGATAGTTTTGGCTAGTCAATACTATCCATGCCAAAATGATTAGATTCAAAAAGAAGGGGGGCAAATCCTTTGCCCCGTTTTTTATTTGTTAACCAAATCTTTTACCAGTTCAAGTGCTGCTTCTAAATCAGCAGGGTTCTTACCGCCGGCCTGAGCCATATCAGGACGTCCACCTCCGCCACCACCGCAGCGTGCCGCTACCTCTTTAATGATTTTACCGGCATGGTATCCTTGGTCTATTAAATCTTTTGTAACTGCAGCAATTAAGTTTACTTTTTCTCCTTGCGCACTTCCAAGGACAATGATGGAGGACCCTAGCTTTTGCTTTAAGTCATCAGCCATATTTCTTAAATTATTCATATCCTGAGCCTCTACCTTCGCTGATAAAACCGTTACACCATTAATTGTTTCAGCTTTGGATTGAATATTTCCTGCCTCGATATTGGAAAGCTTGGCTGCTAATGATTCATTTTCTTTTTGTGCGTCTTTTAATTCGCCTAATAGGGAGTCAATTTTAACAGGCAAATCTTTTGGATTAGCTTTAACTTTAGCTGCTGCTTGGCGAAGAACACCAATTTGTTCTTTTAATTGAAGATACGCAGATTCGCCCGTTACTGCTTCAATCCTTCTGGTACCAGCCCCTATTCCACCTTCAGAGACAATTTTGAACAGCCCGATAGCAGAAGTATTAGGAACGTGGCAGCCACCGCAGAGCTCAAGGCTATAATCTCCCACTTGGACAACACGTACGATATCGCCATATTTTTCACCGAATAGAGCCATTGCCCCCATTGCTTTTGCTTCTTCAATCTGTTTATTTTCAATCGTTACATCAATACTCTTCCAAATTTTATCATTCACGATTTGCTCAACCTGTTCTAGCTCTTCTTCTGTAACTTGTCCAAAATGAGAAAAGTCAAAACGAAGTCGGTCCGGTCTTACTAAAGAACCCGCTTGGTTGACATGCGTGCCCAGTACATCCTTTAATGCTTGATGCAGTAAATGAGTTGCCGTATGGTTTTTAATGATTTTACGGCGATTTGCTTCATCTACAACCGCTTTCCCATACGCACCTTCCTTCAGTAATCCATATTCTACGATAACTGTATGCAGGTTTTGGCCATTTGGAGCTTTTTGAACATCCTTCACGAATACTCGTAGGTCTTCAGATTCAAAGAATCCTTTGTCCGCAATTTGTCCGCCGCTTTCAGCATAGAAAGGTGTTTGGTCAAAAATGATTTGAACTTCTTCTCCCGCCATGGCATCGTCCGCTTTTTCACCATTTTTAATGATTACTTCCACTGTTGCCGGGCATTCAAGGGTTTCATATCCAACAAATTTACTTTGTACTTTTATGTCACCTAAAATACCGCTTTGTACTTGCATGGAGTCTACATCCTGGCGAGCAGCACGTGCACGTGTCCGCTGAGCTTCCATCTCTCTTTCGAAACCTTTACGGTCGATTTTCATGCCTTCATCTTCAGCATACTCTTCTGTTAATTCAACTGGGAATCCATAGGTATCATAGAGACGGAATACATCAAATCCGTTTACTATATCGCTGCCCCTTTTCTTCTCAGCCTCAATAACTTCCGCAAGTATAGCTAACCCGTCATGAAGAGTTTCATGAAAACGCTCCTCTTCATTACGAACAACCTTCGCTATGAAGTCCTGTTTCTGTTTAACTTCTGGATAATAATCTACCATGATATCCGCCACAACTGGAACCAATTCATACATAAATGGCTTATTGATACCAATTTTCTTAGCAAAACGAACAGCTCTGCGCAGCAATCTGCGTAAAACATATCCGCGTCCTTCATTGGAAGGAAGTGCTCCATCACCTATTGCAAACGCAACCGTACGGATATGGTCAGCAATAACACGAAATGCTACATCTTTATCCGCACTTGTTCTATATTGTTGACCTGAAATTTCTTCAGTTTTATGGATAATCGGCAGGAATAAATCCGTATCAAAGTTCGTGTCACCATTTTGGAAAATGGATGCCATCCGCTCTAATCCCATCCCTGTATCAATATTTTTCTTCGGTAATTCAGGATACTCACTGCGCGGTATTTCTGGATTTGCATTAAATTGAGACAATACGATATTCCAGATCTCAATATAACGATCATTTTCGATATCTTCTTCAATTAAACGAATGCCGATATCTTCAGGATCAAATTTTGTACCGCGGTCAAAGAAAATTTCAGTATCAGGTCCGGATGGGCCTTCACCAATTTCCCAGAAATTGTCCTCAAGCGGAATTAAGTGACTATCCGGTACGCCTAAGCTTTTCCATACCTTAAGGGTATCAGTATCTGCTGGATAGTATGTGATATAAAGCTTGTCTTTTGGCATAGCAAACCAGCGTTCATCTGTTAATAGCTCCCAGCCCCATTTGATTGCTTCCTCTCTGAAATATTCTCCAATAGAGAAGTTACCCAGCATTTCAAAGAAAGTATGGTGTCGAGCTGTTTTTCCAACATTTTCAATATCGTTTGTTCTAATCGATTTTTGGGCATTCGTAATCCTTGGATTTTCAGGAATAACTCGTCCATCAAAATATTTTTTTAATGTTGCAACTCCGGAATTAATCCATAACAGTGTCGGATCTTCCACCGGTACTAACGATGCACTCGGTTCAATTCTGTGACCTTTTTCCTGAAAGAAATCTAAAAACATTTGGCGAATTTCTGCCCCAGTCATGTACTTCATAAGATTGAATCCTCCTTTTTTATACACAAAAAAGCCCTCATCCCTAAAAACAGGGACGAGAGCTTGACTCGCGGTACCACCCTGATTACGAAACATCTAAAAAGTTTCGTCACCTCAGAAACCTTAACGCGGTTTAAACGGCGGGTTTTTGCCCGCACTCCGGACTAGCTTTCTGTCTCTCTTCTTCCAAAGTCTCTTTCAGCCATGGAGACTTCTCTCTTTCATGTAAATAGGATTTACATTCGGAAGGGCTTAAACATACTCGGTCCATCAACATATTTCAATATATTCCGTTATAAGTTGGATTATAGTCATAAGTGTTTTCTTTGTCAATGTTTCAGGAATTGTTTAAGGGTTATTCCTTAATATTTTACTATGAGTAATAGCAACCTTCAAAAAGGCTAAAATAGGGACAGCAAGAATCAGGCCTAGTATTCCGCTAATCTCACCACCGACAAGCAAAGCAAAAATGATAATAAGCGGGTGCAGCTTTAACGTTTTCCCCATGATAATTGGTGAAAGGACATTCCCCTCCAGAAATTGAATCACAATAATGATAATGGCCACCTTGATGACCATGCCCGTTGACATAGTGATCGCTACGAGCAATGCCGGAACCGCTCCAATCAGAGGTCCGAAATAGGGAATAATATTCGTTACCCCAATAAAAAGGCTCAGCAATAAAGGATACTTCATACCAAATAACCAGAAAAGTATAGCGGCAAAGGATCCCACAATCGTACAGACCAAGAGCTGTCCGCGAAGATATCCGCCCAAAGAATGGTCGATATCCTTCAAGAACTTTTTCGTTGTGTCTCTGCTTTTTTTAGGAAATAATCTTAAACCAAAATCAATAATCTTTTCAGCATCCTTCAGTAAATAAAAGGATATGAGAGGGATGAGTAACACAAAGATGAAAAAATCCGACAGCCCACTTAGCGCTTCTATTAATACAGTTATAGAAGAACTCAGTTTCATTTCTATAGAGCTGATGATTTGCTCCAAACGATCATGCAGACCAAACGGCCAGCTTGAGGTTTGTGAATGAAAACGAGCTATGTAACCTCGATATAACTCTGCCATTTCTGGTGCTCTTTCTGCAACATCAATCATTTGGTTAATGAATACTGGAATTCCTTTATACAATCCATAGCCGACTGCCCCAAAAAACACCAGATAAATCAAACCGATTGCCAAACCTCTATGCAAACCTTTCTGATGAACTTTTTCCACCAGGGGATGAAGGAGGTAACTAATAAGAGCGGCTCCAATAAATGGTGATAATGCAGTTAGAAAAACCTGTATAACAGGAAACCATATTGGTCTGAGCAAGTAAAACACAAATAATACGATAAATAATAATAATAGAAATCCAAGTCGATAAAACCACTTTATCTGTATGTTCAAAAATCCCACCTCTGTACTATTTTCTTTATGTTAAAAGAAAATATGTATGGGGATTCTGCAGGCATACACTAAAAAAGGTTTAAAAGGCAGAGAATCTACCTTTTAAACCCTTAACTTCCAATCAAAATGACTTCATGATTGTTCGTTTAATCTTTCTCATATTACGGCCGGATAGCATTCCATTATTGGACATACTCCGATAGATCGCCATTCCCGCTCCTAAGGTTATTAACGACGAAACCATTTTATTCATAGCAACTCACCTCATAATTTAGGAAGTACGAATCAAAGACTCATCTGTCGGTCTTCTTCGCTAAACAAATCATCTAAAGAACTTAACACTCCATCCTCTTCCACCTGATGGACATGCATAATTCCTTTTTGGATAGATAATTCCACAAAACAATTCCAGCAATAATATTGATTCACGCCAATCTTGCCGATATCTTTGCTGGAGCAATTCGGACATTTCATAGCAATCACCTCATAAAAAAATATCTCTGTAATTGCCAGTTTGTCCATTGTATGCAGAATTCATTCAGCTTAAAGACCGACATTTGTATTTTAACCGCGTATCATAAAATCATAAGGCGTAATGTTTTCCATCCCAATCATTGGATCTGTTTGGAATATTTTTTGCTCATACGTCAAGCCGTCTTCATTGGAACTTTCATTTTCAGTAACTGGATTTTCAGGTTTGGAGATAAGTTCCTTATCACGGAACCCTTCCTGCAGTTTTTCAAGTAGAGTTGTTCGCCGTTCCTCCTCACCACTGCGACCGACGCCGTATCGTAAGGCTTCCTCTTCACCGCATACAATCAGGAACTGTTTGCTCCTTGTTATAGCCGTGTAAATTAAGTTCCTCCTTAGCATGCGGTGATAGCTCTTAACAACTGGCAATATGACGATTGGGAATTCACTTCCCTGGGATTTATGAATGGAACAACAATAAGCATGAGTTATTTGATTGAGCTCCTGGCGTGTATACTTCGCTTCAATGCCATCAAATGAAACAAAAATCTGATCCTGCTTATCTTCATTTTCCTTTGCATAGATAATCGCAATAATTTCACCCATATCACCATTGTAAATCCCATTTTCAGGCTGATTCACTAATTGGAGAACCTTATCTCCAACCCGATAAACCACATCCCCAAAAGTCAATTCCCTTTTCTTCTTATCGCGATTATCATTAAGAATGCCCTGCAGGAGGACATTGAGGGAATCAATTCCGGCACTCCCTCTGTACATTGGAGCCAAAACCTGAATATCACGGGCTGGGAACCCTTTTTGGCGGGCATTGGTTACAACCTGCCTAATCACATCTGCTACTTGATTAGTGGAACAAGAGAAAAATGAACGATCGCCCTGCGGTTTCCGAATATCTGGCGGCAGCTGTCCGTTTTTTATCGCATGCGCGAGCTGAATAATGGAAGAACCATCTTCCTGTCTGAATATCGATTCCAGACGGGTTACAGGAATAACGGAAGAGGCAAGTAAATCCTTCAATACCTGACCTGGTCCAACTGAAGGCAACTGATCCTCATCACCAACGAGGATGACTTGCATATCATTCGGCAATGCTTTAAAAAGCTGATTGGCCAGCCAAATGTCTACCATAGACATCTCATCTACAATTAAAAGCCTTCCGCTGATTGGATTATCTTCATCACGCTGAACATCCGACCCATTCCAGCCCAATAAACGGTGGATAGTTACGGCGGGAAGCCCTGTGGATTCCTTCATCCTTTTTGCCGCGCGTCCTGTTGGAGCTGCTAAAACAAATGGAAATGGATTTTCATTATTATAATCTTTTGGATTAAGGGACAAACCATGTAATTCTGAATATAATTCAACGATTCCTTTAATAACGGTTGTTTTACCGGTACCAGGACCTCCTGTCAGGATCAGCATCGGAGAATGTAAGGCTTTAAAGATTGCATCCTTTTGCTCCTCAGCGTACTCCATCCCAATTCGCTCTTCTAGTTTGCCTAGCTCCAATAAAAATTCAGATTCAGGAAATTGATCGGCATATGAGTCCTGAGACATAATCCGTTTAATATTCGTTACAATCCCTTTTTCAGAAAAGTAGAGGGACGGCATATAAAACCTTTTCTCTTCTCCAATGATTTTTCCCTCTTCACCGAGTTGGATAAGTGATTCCGTAATTTGCTCAAAAGTGATGGTCACATTTTGATTTTGTTCCAAGAGAGTTTTTACGCTGATCAACAGTTCCTCAGCCTCGGTATACGAATGCCCGTCCTGTACACAAGATCTGTCAAGTGTATAGAGAATCGCTGCCTTAATCCTGGATGGATGGCTTCCTCCAATGCCGAGCTGCAGTCCGATTTCATCTGCGCGAGTAAATCCAATTCCCTCAATCGTTTCGACTAGCTGGTATGGATTTTGCTCAATGATGGAAATCGTGTCCTCTTTATAAGCCTGATAAATTTTCATCGACAGCTGAGGTCCAAACCCCAGGCTGGATAAATTAATCATGATTTGCTCCAGGCCCTGATTGGCTGCCAGAGTATCATACAATTGCTTTGCCTTTTCACCGCTTAGCTTAGGAATTTGATCGAGCAATGATGGATTCGCTAAAATTTTGGAGATTGCCTTTTCGCCAAGTTTTTCGACAATCGATTCTGCAATCTTTTTACCAATCCCTTTAAAAAGAGATCCGGATAAATAAGCAATCACACCCTCCTTTGATTCAGGAACTTCACGCTGGAAGGTATCTACATGAAATTGAATCCCAAAACGGGGATGTTCTTTCATTTTCCCATAAAACGTGTATATTTCTTCCTCATGAATAGGGGGGAAATACCCGGTAATAACAGCTTCTTTTTCATCGTAATTCAAATTCGTTTCTTTCACTCTGATTCGTACAACCGAGTATAAATTTTGTTCATTATGAAAAATGGTAACCAAATGTGTTCCTTTGATGAAAGGTTTGTCATTGTCGGAGAAGACGAACGACTCTTGTTCCACAAGAAGCACCTCCCGTTTATAACAGTTCTTTCATTTGTTTTAACCCATTCAAAGCAAGGATGTGATCAGGCTGGATTTCAACCGCTTTTTCAAAATAAGCGATTGCTTTATCTGCATCTTCCTTAATCCCACCGTAGGCCACACCCAGGTTAAAATACGCATCTGCATGTGACTCATCAATTTCAAGCGTCTTATTCCATGCATCAATCGCCATATCATACATTTCAGCACCTGCCAAAGCCAGTCCATAATGGAACTGAGCTTCTGCATCCGACGGATTTAATTCAACACTTCTTTGGAAATAAGGTAATGCCAGCTTCGGCTGGTCTAAATGAAGCAGACATAATCCCAGCATAAACATCACATCTGCTGTTTCAATTCCTTTTTTGATAGCCAGCTCAAACTGATCCTTCGCCTTCACTAAATCATCGAGCTCATAATAAATGCTGCCCAATCCATAATAGGCAGTCGCAGCTTCCGGATCCAGTTCAATAGCTCTTTCAAAAAATTTAATCGCACGTTGATTGTCGTTCATCGATGCCAATACATTGCCGAAATTGATAAACCCTACTGGGTCATTTGGATTTTCTTCAATCATTTCGGTGAATACTTTTGCAGCATCCTCCCATTTTCCTTGTTCCATATATTGAATACCTAATTTATTTTTATCCATACTATTCACTCCTACATTCCTAACTGAATGGAAATAGTATACCACAAAGTGATAGTCCGTTGTCCCAGAGACAAGCATCTGGGCTAGCAGCGCGCCATCATTTATAAGTTATAGTAAATCCCACCAGTTTACCTTCCTATTTATGACTAGGTTACTCTCTTAATCATATAGATTAAAATATTACACTTTTTGTTAAAATTCTTTGATTTTAGGGTAGAAGTATATCTATGGGAGTGAGAGATATGAAGAAACTACACTATGCAGCTGGACTTTTACTAATAATCGGACTGATTTATATCGGATATACCTTCTTTTTAGATGAAAAGATAAAAGCCGATCAGGAACATGTCATTATGGCTTTAGGTGATTCCTTAACCTATGGGGTGGGCGATCGCCATGAGGAAGGCTATGTCGGTCAGCTTGAAAAAATTTCAGAAAGCGAATCCTCAAATAAAAATTATAAAATCAATAATTATGGAATTCCGGGTCAGGAGTCAGAGGGAGTTATCAAACAATTAGCGAATCCTACAATAAGTGAGAAAGTGAATGAAGCTGACTATATTATCTTATTTATAGGCACTAATGATTTGCGTACAAGTTTGGGCGGTGATTTTCAAACCATCAATCAAGCCGCTATAAAGAAAGGGAAAAAAGATTATCTTGATAATGTAGATGACATTTTGAAAAGCATTCGCATGGTTGACCATGATGTCCCCTTTATTGTTGTTGGATTATATAATCCATTTCCTAATGACGACCGCCTTGACGAAATTCTAGATGACTGGAATCACGATCTAAAAGAAACGGTCAGTAACTACTCATCTATCACCTTCGTACCAACAGATGATTTGTTTCAGGATAAAACAAAAAAAGACTATTTCAGTGATAGCCTCCATTTAAATGACAAGGGATATCGCCTGATTGCTAATCGAATCAGCGAAGAAATATAGAAGGCTATGGAGCTTAATCCATAGCCTTTCTTTTTTCATAGTATCTTAAGAAGCCCTTAACAATTTCATTTACGACAATGGTTCCAATTGTACAGAAGAAGATTAGGATCCATTCCCTTAAGCCTATCGGTTCAATCTTGAGTAATTTGGCAAAAGGTTCGATATAAACAACTGCCAATTGTAACAAGATGACACCTATGACAGACCAATTTAAATATTTATTGCTAAACACATCTGTTTTCCAGATTGGTTTACGTAAATGCCTGACATTATATACTTGCATGTAGCTAATAAAGGTTAGTGCCATAAAGGCAACCGTTTGTCCGACTCTCAGTTCATGGTCTGTAAGCTGATTAAATTGTAAATCGAATATGGAATCAATTCCAGCAGCCCATTTCAATCCAATTAGGAAGGCTAAGAGAGAAGCGATACCAATCAACAAACCATTTAAAATCAAAAAGATGACTGAATCCCTCGTGAAAATCCCTTCTTTTTTAGGCCTTGGTTTATCCAGCATAACATCCTTATTCTTATCTACACCAAGCGCAAAGGCTGGAATAGAATCACCAACTAAATTCAGCCATAAAATATGGACGGTCAAAAGCGGTGTCGGCCAGCCAAGCAAGATGGCAAAAAAGAGCACTAGCACTTCACCAAAGTTACTTGTAACAAGGAAAAGCACAGATTTTCGTATATTAGCAAAAATATTTCTACCCTCTTCAACCGCTTTTATAATCGTGGTGAAATTATCATCCATTAAAACCATATCAGAGGCACCCTTGGCAACATCTGTGCCAGTTTGTCCCATAGCAACCCCAATATCAGCTGTTTTTAAGGAAGGAGCATCATTAACACCATCACCGGTCATTGAAACAATATGCCCGTTTTCTTTGAAGGCCTGAACGATTTGGACTTTATGCTCCGGTGATACCCGGGCGAATACACGAGTATCGACTGCTGCTTCCTTCAATTCTTCAGGTGTCATTTGATTCAATTCGGCACCCGTGATAACTTTATCGGATTCCGTTATCCCTAAACGGTGCGCAATCGCAATCGCTGTTTGCGGATGATCACCTGTAATCATCGTTACTTCAATTCCTGAACGATGAGCTCTTTCAATTTGAAGTTTTGCCTCCGGTCGAGGCGGATCCATCAAGCCTACCATTCCAAAAAACGTCAAACCATTCTCTATTTCTTCTTCATTCAGTTCAGAAATCGCTTCGGCCGAAACTCTTTTTCCCGCCAAAGCCATTACACGAAGAGCGCGGTTGGACATCTGCATCACAGCTTGATTAATTTCAGTTATGTATTCCGGCGTCATTTTTACTATTTCGCTATCTAGTTGAATAGTGGTTATTCTCTCTAGCAGGATATCTACTGCACCTTTTGTCAGTACAATGTATCCATCGCCATCTTTATGTATGGTAGTCATCCTTTTTCTCGTTGAATCGAACGGAATTTCGGCTACACGCGGAAATTCTTTATCTAAATCAGACTTTGTGTAACCATTCACATGTGCTGCTTTAACAAAAGCCACTTCTGTCGGGTCGCCGGTTTCTTCCGGTTCATAAGTGGCATCCGAGCATAATGCCAATTGATTAATCAACCTTTGGTCATCCGCAGAATATGGTACATCTTCCTCTATAACTTTTAAATTAACATAACGCTCAACGACACTCATTTTGTTCAAAGTCAGTGTTCCTGTTTTATCTGAACAAATCATGCTAACCGAACCCAAAGTTTCAACTGCCGGAATTCTTCGTATAATTGCCTTTTGCTTAATGAGACGCCTTACCCCAAGCGTTAAAACAATTATGACCATTGTCGATAAACTCTCAGGTATAGCCGAAACAGCAAGGCTTGTGGAAATCATAAACATTTCTCCAGGATTTCGTCCCTGCATTAATCCTACAATGAACATAACGACACAAACGATAATGGCACAATAACTTAATTTTTTCCCGAGCTGATCAAGATTTTTCTGTAAAGGAGTTTTGCTGGATTCAGTGCTGTGAAGCATTTCAGCTATTTTCCCCACCTCTGTATTCAACCCGGTTGCAGCCACAATTCCAATCCCTCGGCCATTTGTAACTTGAGTAGACATGAATGCCATATTAAGATAATCACCAAGTGGCTGATCAGGATTTTCCAATATCCAATTCTCGTCCTTATCTACTGGAAGGCTCTCACCCGTTAAAGCAGATTCTTCAATTTTCAAGGAATGAGATTGAATGATACGAATATCAGCTGGTACTGTCCTTCCTGCTTCAAGTAAGACGCAGTCACCAGGTACGAGCAAGGCTGCATCTATTTCCCTGACATTTCCTTCTCTTTTTACCAAAGCTTTCGGTGCTGCTAATTTTTTTAGTTCGTCCAATGCATTTTCTGCCTTTTTCTCTTGGACAACACCAATAATGGTGTTGATAATAATGACAAATGTAATAATTAAACCGTCGCTCACTTCACCCACTATAAATGAAAATATAGCGGCAACCATCAATATGTAGTTAAGTGTGTTATGTAATTGTAGAGCAATCATTTTTAACAATGAATTTTTTTGCTCCACTCCGAGTTCATTTTTTCCATAGTCTTTTAATCTTGCTTCTGCTTCTTTTTCCGTTATCCCCCTTTCTCCATCCGTTTCAAATACTTCTAATACCTCTTTTTTGGAAAGTGAATAATCGTACTTCTTCACACCCATCTTCATCACCTGCATATGTATATTTTAAAGAACGTAAATAGCCTGTTTCTCTACGAAACAGACTATCCACATTCAATTGGCTATTTTATTTACCCAACATAATCAAGTTTTAAACCTTTTTTATAAACTTTATCGATGGTACCTCCACCCAAGCAAACTTCACCATCATAAAATACTGCAGCTTGCCCAGGAGTTACCGCTCTGATTGGCTCAGCAAAAATTACTTCTGCCTGATTGTCATCCAATACTTTCACTGTTACCTTATTATCTGCCTGGCGATATCTGAATTTAGCTGTACACTCAAAAGTATCACCTGGTTTCCTTTCAGAAATCCAGTTCATTTTGTCAGCGATAATAGAATCAGAATAGAGGCTATCATGGTGAAAACCTTGCTCTACTAATAGAACATTGTTTTCTAAATCTTTCCCAACCGCAAACCACGGTTCACCGCTTCCGCCAATTCCAAGTCCATGACGCTGTCCCAATGTATAATACATAAGGCCGTCATGCTTACCCTTCAGTTCGCCACTCATCGTTCTCATCTCACCAGGTTTAGCCGGCAAATATTGCCCAAGAAATTCCTTAAAGTTACGCTCGCCGATAAAACAAATACCAGTGGAATCCTTTTTAGTAGCCGTTGGCAGGCCAGCCTCCAAGGCAATTTCTCTAATTTTCGGCTTATCATACTCACCGATTGGAAACATAACCTTGCTTAATTGCTCCTGAGTTAATTGGTTTAGAAAATAAGTTTGATCCTTATTATTATCCAACCCTCTTAGCATTTTATATTCTCCGTCTTGGTAAGCCACACGCGCATAATGGCCTGTGGCCAAATAATCTGCACCTAGATCCATGGCATGCTCAAGGAATGCCTTAAATTTAATTTCTTTATTACACATCACATCGGGATTTGGTGTACGTCCCGCTTTATATTCCTCAAGGAAATAGGAAAACACTTTATCCCAATACTGTTTTTCAAAATTAACTGCATAGTAGGGAATTCCAATATGATTGCAGACACGAATGACATCTTCATAGTCCTCCGTAGCTGTACAAACACCATTTTCATCTGTATCGTCCCAGTTTTTCATGAATATACCTACAACGTCATAGCCCTGCTCTTTTAAAAGATAAGCTGCAACAGAAGAATCCACTCCACCGGACATTCCGACAACGACTCTAGTTTCCGCCGGGGATTTCATTATACACTTCACCTCATACCTATTTACTTCACTAATCGATTTATCACATTTACAGCTATCTTCGCTGCTTTTTCTACTTCTTGTTCCGTATTGCCCTGCCCAAAGCTGAAGCGAATTGAATTCTTTGTACGCTCTGAATCTTTTCCAAACATCGAGACAAGAACATGCGATGGTTCAATCGATCCAGCCGTACAGGCAGAACCACTTGAAACAGCCACCCCTGCCAAATCCATATTGACTAAGAAAGCCTCAACACTCGTTCCTGGAAAACTAATATTCAATACATGCGGCAGTGAATCATCCAGCTTTCCATTGATGGAATAATTAATACCTGCTTCGTCAAATACATGGAGCATTATTTCTTTAAAGACTCTATAATGCTTCGCTTTCTCCTCACGTGTGTGTGACATCAGCTCAGCCGCCTTTGCAAAGCCTGCTGCCCCAGGCACGTTTTCAGTACCTGCCCGGCGTTTTCTTTCCTGCTCACCACCAAGCAGCAATGGCTTAAATGGTACGCCTTTTCGCGCATATAAGAAGCCAATACCTTTCGGACCATTAATTTTATGTGCAGACACACTTAAGAAATCCACAGCTAAATCATGAACCGATATAGGAATGATTCCATAAGCCTGTACCGCATCTGTATGGAATAATGCCTGATGGTCAGCCAAAAGCCTGCCAATTTCCTGAATAGGCTGAATGGTGCCCACTTCATTATTTCCGAACATGATCGTCACTAAAATCGTATCATCTCGTAATGCTTCCCTCACGGAACTTACAGTTACCTGTCCTTCTTCATTGACCGGCAAATACGTAACCTCGTATCCCTCTTTTTCAAGAGCCTGGCATGTATGCAATACGGCATGATGTTCAATTTCTGACGTAATTATATGTTTGCCTTTATTCTTCATAGCTTGTACACTGCTATAGATTGCAGCATTATCTGCTTCTGTACCACCGCTCGTGAAGATAATTTCATCTATTTGTGCACCAATACTTTCTGCCAACACTCTTCTTGCATCATCAATAAGCTTTCTCGATTCTCTTCCGAATTGGTGAATGCTTGATGGATTCCCGTAAGTCTTCTTCATAACCTCCGTCATGACATCAATAACTTCTGGATGCATAGGCGTTGTCGCTGCATGATCCATATAAACCCGTTCCATGGCCTATACCTCCTTTGCCTAAACAAAATTACTTTATATTAAATGTAGAACATATATGATTGAGTGGAGTCGTCCTCTTCTTCATAGGATGCCAAGTCTTCCAAAGTTGTATTATCCAAGACATCCTTTACAGCATCTCTGATTTTAATCCACAATTGCCGTTTAACAGGTTCTTCATCCTCAATACCTTCAACCGGTGTAATTGGGCCTTCAAGCACCTTGATCACATCACCTGCTGTAATTTCATGTGGATCTTTCGTTAGTTTATAGCCGCCATAGGCACCCCTGATACTTTTTACAAGTCCAGCATTACGCAAGGGGGTCACCAATTGTTCCAAATAGTGTTCGGACAAATTATTTGATTGTGCTATTGATTTTAGGGAAGTAGGACCTTCTCCATGTTTCTTAGCTAAATCAATCATAATGGTAAGTCCGTATCTTCCTTTGGTAGATATTTTCATTGCTTAGCACCTCAGCCTTACATTTAGTCTACAAAAGTATACCATACATTAAATCATTGCCTATTTTCAATGACTCAGTACAATTCTTCTTAATTTTTTATTTTCTATTTAATCATAGTAAAAAAAACCAGTTTCGACTACAGGAAATCTCATGAAAGGATAAAATTCGAGAGCTCTTACGCAAAAACGAAAATATAGGAATGTGAACCGTTTATCGATATAATGAAAGCATCATGAAGCTTATTTGTGGAGGTTAGTTAGTTGAATACTGAACCACTTGCATTTCGAATGCGACCTAAGAACTTAGATGAAATTATTGGCCAGAACGAAATCATCGGCAAACAAACCAGTTTATATAAAATGATTAAAAACGGGCATGTCCCTTCTATGTTATTATACGGGGAACCTGGCATTGGTAAAACATCTATTGCTTATGCAATTGCAGGAACCACCAAGATACCGTTTATTGCTTTAAATGCAACAACAGCCGGGAAAAAGGATATCGAAGCAGTTGTTGATGAAACACGTCTGACCGGTCAGGTTATCCTCTTTCTAGATGAGATTCACCGATTCAATAAAGCTCAACAGGATTATCTTCTTCCGCATGTAGAGCGAGGCGATATCATATTAATCGGAGCCACAACGGAAAATCCATTCCATGATGTCAATCCAGCTATTCGGAGCCGCTGCGGCCAAATCAAGCAGCTTACACGACTATCTGTTGAAGAAACCATCACACTGCTCCAAAGAGCCCTTTCTGATGAAAAAAATGGTCTGGGAAAAATGGATATCCGTATTACTGAGGAACAAATAAAAAAAATTGCCCTTCACTCAAATGGAGATGCAAGAAAATCGTTAACACTGTTGGAATCAACGGTTTACTCATCAACCAGGGATGAGGATACGTATATCATAGAAGATGAAGTCATTGACGATTTAGGCGGGAATGTAGGAGTTTATGGAGATAAAAAAGGCTCAAACTTCTATAACCTGTTATCCGCCCTGCAAAAAAGCATAAGAGGAAGCGACGTTCATGCTTCTTTATATTATTTAGCTCACCTTCTTGAGGTTGGTGATCTGGTTGCAGTCAATCGAAGACTTTTAGTGATTGCTTATGAAGATATCGGACTGGCAAATCCATCAGTTGGAAATAATGTGTTGGCAGCTGTTACCGCCAGTGAACGCCTCGGTCTTCCCGAAGCGCGTATCCCGCTTTCAGTGGCTGTGGTGGAAATGTGTCTATCCTCCAAATCAAATTCTGCTTATAAGGCATTGGATCAAGCCATTTCGGATATTCGAAGCGGCAAAGTCGGGGATATCCCTAAGCATTTACGTGATGCCCATTATTCAGGCTCAAAGGATCTCGGGCATGTTGGTTATAAATACCCGCATGACTACCCTATTGGCACATTCGGTGGCTGGGTCAAACAAGATTATCTCCCAGGCAACTTAAAGGGAACAAAATACTATGATCCGATTGAATCCGGCGAGGAGAAACGATTAGCCGCTATATATGAAAGACTGGAACAGTTTAAAAATAAGCAGTAAAAAAGATTGGCTTTTTTTAGCCAATCTTTTTTTCACGCAGGTGACGATTCACCCATAACGTTAATCATTCACTCGTTTGATTTTAATTTCCTTCAATGCTTCTCTTACTACCCAGCTGGCTGCAATCAATCCGGCCGTAGATGGTACAAACGCATTGGATGAAGGCGGGAATTTAGCCTTACGAATATCTGCATCCTGGTTGCCCACCACTTTTGTCACTTCATCAAAAGGCACAATTGGGCTCTCATCGGAGAAAATGACTGGAATCCCTTTTCGAATGCCTTCTTTCTTTAATTTTGTACGGATCACTTTAGCTAATGGATCTGTATGTGTTTTCGATATATCCGCGATTTGAAAGCGCGTTGGATCCATCTTATTGGCTGCGCCCATACTTGAGATGATAGGAATATTCCTTATTAAACATTCTTTCATCAAGTGAATTTTATAAATAATGGTATCAGAGGCATCGATTACATAATCCGGTTTATAGGCGAAGAAATCCTGATATGTTTCCTCCGTGTAGAACATTTTTAAAGCAATTACTTCGCAATCTGGATTGATGTCAAAAATACGCTTTTTCATAGCATCTACTTTTTGCTCTCCAACAGTGGACAATAACGCATGAATTTGTCTATTCACGTTTGTTATATCTATATCGTCCTTATCTACCAAGATTAACGTGCCCACCCCGGATCGCGCTAAAGCTTCCACAGCAAAAGAACCTACTCCGCCAATACCGAGAATCGCCACAGTTGTATTTTTTAATATTTCCAAGCCATCTTTCCCGACAGCCAATTCATTACGTGAGAATTGATGCAACATGAATAGCTCCACTCCAATTTCATTTTGTTAGTAAATGTAATTACCTATTTTTATTTTCTTAAACATTTCTGTTCATCTATACGCTAACTCTTTAATTGTATTTTAAACGAAAGCATTTATTGATGTAAAATACGGTTCAGCTGATTCAGCAGCAGGCCACGATTATCTACCAATCCGTTTACTTGCTATTCTTTCGCTTAGACAATTGAGATAAACCATTGATTAACAGCCACTGCAGTAATGTATCGTTCTAAAATTATGTACCTTTTCTTCATTAGCTGTTCCGTCGTTTCGATTTATGATACCATACTTTCCTACTAGGAATAAAAGGATATATTTCTCATCGATAAAAATAAAAAACTCATTGCAGCAGGTGCAATGAGTTATAACAATTCTTCATAAGTATAGACGCCCCAAATTGTGCCGTTTGATGCCTAGTGCTTTGGCCCGCCCTCGGCAGGTGGGTGTCCTGTTCCACTTTGTTGCAAGTCCTTCACGAAAAAGGCATTTGCGCAAGCGGTAAACTCCGGACTCCCGTTAAAAGAAATGTTCGGTCAAAACAAAAAGGATGCATAACGTACACTTCAGGACGTCTATTAATTGATTTAATCATATCAAAAGCAGGCTACTTTTTCAAGCCCGATTCCGTTTTTGAGACCTTTAGACTAAGCTCTTTAAGCTGGCTTTCAGATACTTCACTCGGTGCATCTGTCAACAGGCAGCTCGCGCTTGCAGTCTTAGGAAATGCAATCGTATCACGTAAGTTAGAACGGCCGGAAAGCAACATGACTAAACGATCCAATCCCAAGGCAATTCCACCATGTGGTGGAGTACCATATTCAAAGGCTTCCATTAAGAAACCAAATTGCTCGTTAGCCTCTTCTGGTGTGAATCCGAGGACCTCAAACATTTTTTCCTGAATAGCACGTTCAAAGATACGTAAGCTTCCTCCACCCAATTCATAACCATTTAACACAAGGTCGTAAGCAATGGCTTTTACCTCACCTGGGTTTTCATCAAGCAAAGGAATTTGTTCTCTAACAGGCATTGTGAATGGGTGATGTGCTGCATAATATCTGCCATCTTCTTCTTTATATTCAAGAAGCGGCCAGTCAGTTACCCATAAGAAATTAAATTTACTTTCATCAATTAGGTTTAATTCTTTTCCTAATTTATTTCGTAAATTACCCAATGCGTCTGCGACTACGGATTTCTTATCAGCAACAAAGAGCAGCAAGTCTCCAGCTTCAGCACCAGTAACCTCGATTAAACCTTTTCCGTCTTCATCCTGGAAGAATTTTGCGATTGGTCCTTTTAGACCTTCTTCCTCCATCTTCATCCATGCAAGCCCTTTTGCACCGTAGCGGGCAGCAAATTCACCCAATGCATCAATATCTTTTCTGGAGTAATTAGAAGCAGCACCTTTTACATTCAATGCCTTAACCTGTCCGCCGGATTCCACTACACCTGTGAAGACTTTAAAGCCTGAATCTTTAACGATATTGCTAACGTCAATTAATTCCATCGCAAAACGAGTATCAGGTTTATCAATACCATATCGGCTCATCGCTTCATCATACGTCATTCTCGGTAATGGTAAAGAAAGCTCGATTCCTTTGACTTCCTTCATCACTTTTGCCATCATGCGTTCAGTCAAATCTTGAATATCTTCCTGGCTCATAAAGCTAGTTTCAATATCGATTTGTGTAAATTCAGGCTGACGGTCTGCGCGCAAGTCCTCATCACGGAAACAGCGTGCTACTTGATAATAGCGTTCGATTCCGGAAACCATCAATAATTGCTTAAAGATTTGCGGTGATTGTGGCAATGCATAAAATTCACCTTCATGCACACGGCTTGGTACCAAGTAATCACGCGCACCTTCTGGAGTACTCTTAGTTAAAATAGGTGTCTCAATATCAAGGAAGCCTTCTCCATCTAAGAAGTCACGGATTGCTTTAGTCGCTTTATGTCTCATTTTAAACGTTTCGAACATAACCGGACGACGAAGATCTAAATATCGGTAAGATAAACGAAGGTCCTCAGATACTTCTTCGTTATCTGTAATCGCAAATGGAGGTGTTTTGGATTCATTGATAATGATTACCTCTTCTGCCTGAACTTCAATACTACCTGTTTTAAGGTTTTTGTTTATCGTTCCCTCTTCACGCGCTACCACTTTTCCCCGTACGCTTAATACATATTCACTTCTGATTTTTTCAGCTAGACCTAGGGCTTCAGGTGATAAATCTGGGTTAAATACAACTTGGACAATGCCTGTACGGTCTCTTAAATCGATAAAAATCAACCCGCCAAGGTCACGTCTTTTTTGGACCCACCCTTTGACAGTGATTTCTTCTCCGATTGCTGTTACCGGTACTTCTCCGCAAAAATATGTTCTTCCGTACACTGTAATTCCTCCTATTATCTTCCCAGTTTAGTTTTTAATTCTGTTACTAACTCAGCGAGCCCCACTTGCTGTTGCTCACCGGTTTGCATATCTTTTAAAGAAATTTTATTTTCTTTCAGCTCATCTTCTCCAAGTACAGCCACGATTTTGGCATTTACACGATCCGCCGCCTTAAATTGGCCTTTTGCTTTGCGATCGGAATAATCCTTTTCAGCTGAAATTCCGTTGCTGCGCAACTCATCTACCAGTTTCACAGAGTAATCCTTTGCTTCGTCGCCAAGTGAAACAATAAAACAATCTACACTTTTTTCAATCGGAAGCTCAATATTTTCGACTTCAAGTGCAGATAGCAATCTTTCAATACTTAAAGCAAATCCAATCCCAGGGGTTTCAGGACCGCCCACCTCTTGAACAAGTCCGTTATAACGGCCGCCTCCACAAAGAGTAGTAATTGCCCCAAATCCTTCAGAATCGAGCATGATTTCAAAAGCTGTATGATTGTAATAATCAAGTCCGCGAACCAAGCCTGGATCCACAACATAAGCAATTCCGATCGCATCCAAGTACGCTTTTACTTTGTTAAAATACTCGGTAGACTCTTCATTTAAGTAATCGATAATGGACGGTGCGCCAGACATTAATTCATGATTACGGTCCTCTTTGCAATCTAGTATTCGTAATGGGTTACGTTCTAAGCGATTTTTACAATTTGGACAGAATTCCTCAATCCGGGGCTTAAAGTGCGCAATCAAAGCTTCTCTGTGTTTTGCACGGCTTTCCTTGTCTCCAAGACTGTTGATCACTAGCTTCAGATTCTTTAACCCTAACTTTTTATATATATTCATGGCTAATGAAATTACTTCTGCATCAATTGCCGGATCGGAACTCCCTAAAGCTTCCACACCAAACTGTACAAATTGTCTGAAACGCCCTGCCTGTGGACGCTCGTATCGGAACATAGGCCCAATATAGAACAACTTAACAGGTTGAATAGCATTCCCATACATTTTATTTCCCACAAAGGAACGAACTACCGCTGCCGTACCTTCCGGACGCAAAGTTAAACTGCGGTTTCCCTTATCCGTAAATGTATACATTTCTTTTTGTACAATGTCTGTTGTATCTCCCACACCTTTTTCAAATAACTCGGTACTTTCAAAAATTGGTGTACGTATTTCTTGATACTGATACACTGAGCAAATTTCTTTTGCTACGTTTTCGATATACTGCCACTTTTCTGATTGACCAGGAAGGATATCCTGGGTTCCCCTTGGTATTTGAACGGCCATATCAAAATTCCTCCTTAAAATGCAATCTATAACCATTTCCAATTGGCACGGCTTGGTAATTTTAGGTAAAATAAAAACAACTCCCAGTCCCATGCATATGCAAGGGACGGGAGTTGTTACCCGCGGTGCCACCCTAGTTGGAGCATAAAAAGCTCCCACTTTTACAGTTAACGCCTGTTTAACGTTCATCCCCTACTAGAAACTAACGTTTTTTCAGGGCGAAACCTACGGTGTGTTCGTTCATATGGGCACATGCAGAAGTGTTTTCAGCCTAAGACACTTCTTCTCTGATCATGTGTGATCTATATTACTCTTCACCATCATTGGAATATAATATGTATTTTTATTTAATTAATATTACGAAGTAACTTCCTAGTTGTCAACCCTTAAGAACGTCCAAGTTTCTTTTTTAGTTGTTTCACGTCTCTGACGGACAGGCCAAATTCCGAAGCAAGCTCCACCATGGAATTATTCTGTTCTTTAACCAAAAAATCATGAAAATCCACTCCGAATATTTGTTTACCGGCATTTTGTGTGATTAATCCCTTTTCACTGTATCTCATATCATGAACACCCCTTATTTATTTAAACTACAGATTGTCTTAATCAGTATTCCCGACTGTGTAAAGTATCTTTCATAAAAAATATTTTTTCTTTAACAAACGTCTGGCCCTGATTTTTAAAGAAGGAGCGATTATTATCTTGCTAAAAAAAATTTTGGTTTTTCTATGTGTAACCCTACTGCTTGCGCCGATGAAAAATTCTATACCAACCGCACATGCAACGATCGATAAAATTGTGGTTAATGAGCCATCTATTTATGTCCGGGAGGAGGCAAATATAAAGGCATCCATCATTGATGAAATCCAGGCGGGGAGTGTTTATGATGTCCTGGAAATAGATGAAGATTGGATTAAACTAAAGCTCAGTGACAAAAAAACAGGATGGGTAGCCAGCTGGCTCGTTACAGGCTATAAAGAAGCGGATCTTACCTCCGATTCCGGTATTGTTACTGCAGACGGTCTACGTGTTCGAAAAGGCCCAGGCACAGAGTTTAAGGTACTCGGCAATCTTCCTATCGGAACAGTAATTCACATAATAGAGAAACAGGATAGCTGGATTTCTTTCACCTATGAGGACCATATAGGCTGGATACACAGCAACTACATACATCGACATCAATTACAAAAACCCTCAAAGAGAATCCGTATAACAGCTTCCGTACTAAATGTACGAGCATCGGATAAACCAGATGCTTCAATCATTGGAACAGTAAAAAAAGATGAGGAGTATACCGTCCTCAAAAAAAATAGAAAAATGCTTAAAATTGAACTTCCATCTAAAAAAGAAGGATGGATCCCAAGTTGGTATACAAAATCAGAGAGTGAACAGAATTCAAGTCTTCAAAGGAATGAGTCATTAATGGGGAAAACTATTATCCTGGATGCCGGTCATGGAGGCACTGACGGCGGAGCATCCGGACCAGATGGCACTTTAGAAAAAAATCTAACGCTTCAGACCGTTAAACTGGCATACGAGAAGTTACGAACAGCCGGAGCGAACGTGGTCATGACTCGTTCCAGCGATCGGTATGTAGCGTTACATGCAAGGGCCAATCTTGCAAATATGAATAGAGCCGATGCCTTTATCAGTTTCCATTATGATAGTAATCAGAATGGAGATAAAAGTGGTATTAAAACATATTATTATCATTCCTATCAAAAGCAACTAGCCTTAACTATTCAAAAATATTTATTGCAAAACGAGACACCGTTAAATGACCAGGGAGTAAAGCAGAACAACCTGCACGTTTTACGAGAAAATCTTCGGCCGGCTGTTTTATTGGAATTAGGCTATATTAATAATCCTGCTGAGGAAGCTCTTATCCAAACAGAATCCTATCAGGAGACCATCACAGATGGGCTTGTAAATGGACTGGATGCCTACTTTTCTGATTTAGAAATTTAGCGTCCCGAATAGCTATGATTTATGAAACCTGTTGTAAAGATCAACAGATTTATTCTTAATAGCTTGGATCCTCCCTTTATGCTTTTAATTGATAGCATAAAGGGAGTTTTTTATGGATAATTCTTTGGGTGGAGAATGTAAATTACTTAGAGGTATTGGCTGGTTGAATTATTGGTGTGTTTGGCTGGATTATTGGTAGAATCGGCTGGATTATCGCCCAGTTCGGCGGATTTTCCCCATGTACCGGCTGTATGACTTAGTTCGGTTCCTTTCTTTTCTGCTCTGGCTGGATTTTTGCTCAATTTGGCTTGTTTCTTTCCTGAATCGGCTGGTTTCTTGCTCAATTCGGCTGATTACTCTCTCGAACCGGCTGAATTATCGCTCAGTTCGGCCTGTTTTTCTCTGTATCGGCTAAATAGCTCAGTTTAGCTGATTTCAAACCTGAAATATAAATTCAGCTAGATCACTAATTATTGATTTACAAAAAAACACCTCCATATGTCTGAAATAACTCAGATATATGGAGGTGTACGGTTTTAAAGAAAGCTACTGCGCTGCTTAACTTTTAGTTTTTGCTTTCGAGAATAAGCGTCACAGGTCCGTCGTTAATGAGCTCGACATCCATCATCGCCCCGAATCTGCCTGTTTCCACTTTCAACCCTTTTTCTCTCAGCATTTCATTAAACATATCATACAATTTTTCAGCTTCATCGGGCTTGGCTGCTGCCATAAAGTTTGGGCGCCTTCCCTTGCGGCAATCACCATATAAGGTAAATTGGGAAATCGATAAAATTTCACCGCCCACATCAAGCAAGGAATGGTTCATCTTCATATTCTCGTCTTCAAATATGCGCAGATGAACGATTTTATCAGCAAGGTAACGGCAATCCTCTTCCGTATCCTCATGAGTAATTCCAACTAATAACACAAACCCGGAGGTAATGGCGCCGATTGTTTCACCATCGACACGCACTGATGCTGCCTTTGAACGTTGCAATACCACTTTCATTTTTTTACCCCTAACTCATAATTCTTCTGACAGAATAAATATCGGAAATTTGCTTAATCCGTTCAACTACTTTATGCAAATGACTTACATTATAAATTGATATAGACATGGTAATTGTCGCACTTTTGTTCCTGTCTGTACGACCTGATACAGCCGTGATATTCGTCTTCGTTTCACTAACAGCTTGAAGCACTTCATTTAACAAGCCGTTCCGGTCAAATCCATTTATTTCGATATCAACATTGTATTCTTTTCGAACGCTCTGACTGCTTTCCCATTCTACCGGGATAATCCGTTCTTTACTTTCTTCATCCAATACATTGACACAGTCTGCCCGATGGACCGAAACACCGCGTCCTTTTGTAATGTACCCAACTATTTCATCACCAGGAACAGGATTACAGCAGCGTGATAATCTGATTAACATATTGTCAATCCCTTTTACACGGACCCCGGAATCCTTCTTCTTCGTTTTCGGAATCATACGCAACTCAGAGACTGCATCAAGCAAGCTTACTTCCTGATCTTTTTCTCTCTTTTTACGAAGCTTATCTGTTAACCTTGTCGCAATTTGAGCAGCTGTTATTCCGTTGTAGCCCACTGCTGCATACATATCATCTTCATTGGCAAAATTGAATTTTTCAGCGACTTTCCTCAGGTTCTCAGTAGTACAAACTTCTTTCACATCATATTCCATTGCCTTGACTTCTTTATCGACTAATTCTTTGCCTTTTTCAATATTTTCTTCTCTGCGTTGCTTTTTAAAGAATTGTCGTATTTTATTTCGCGCTTGTGAAGTTTTTGCCAGCTTCAGCCAATCCTGACTTGGGCCATAGGAATGTTTAGATGTTAATATTTCAATAATATCGCCGGTTTTCAGCACATAATCAAGCGTAACCATTTTGCCGTTTACTTTAGCGCCAATCGTTTTATTGCCGATTTCTGAGTGGACGCGGTAGGCAAAATCAATCGGTACAGATCCTTTTGGCAGCTCATACACATCACCTTTTGGTGAAAAAACAAATACCATATCCGCAAATAAATCCAGTTTGAGAGATTCCATAAATTCCTCTGCATTGGTAGAGGCATCCTGGAATTCAACAATCTCTCTGAACCAATCCAGCTTTTTATCCATTCGTTGTGTCGATGTTAGATCTTTGCCTTCTTTATAAGCCCAGTGTGCCGCAATCCCGAATTCAGCTGTTCGGTGCATTTCTGTCGTACGAATCTGTACTTCCAAAGGTTCACCCTTTGGACCAATAATGGTCGTATGAAGAGATTGATACATATTTGCTTTCGGCATAGCTATATAATCCTTGAAACGACCAGGCATTGGCTTCCAGCATGTATGAATGATACCAAGAACTGCATAGCAATCTTTAATACTATTTACAATAATACGGACTGCCGTTAAATCATAAATCTCTTCAAACTGTTTATTTTGAAGAGCCATTTTCCGATAGATACTGTATATATGCTTTGGTCGTCCAAATATATCAGCCTGAATAGAAACTTCCTTCAGCTTTTCCTTCATTCGGTCGGTGACATCTGATAGATACTCTTCTCGCTCCGCCCTCTTCTTTTTCATCAAATTTACAATTCGATAATATTGCTGAGGATTTAAATAGCGGAGAGCTGTATCTTCAAGTTCCCATTTAATCGTTGAAATACCGAGTCTATGCGCAAGCGGTGCAAATATTTCGAGCGTTTCATTCGCAATCCTACGCTGTTTTTCAACAGGTAAATGCTTCAGAGTACGCATATTATGCAGCCTGTCAGCTAATTTAATCACGATTACACGAATATCCTTAGCCATTGCGATAAACATTTTACGGTGATTCTCAGCTTGCTGCTCTTCCTTTGACTTATATTTAATTTTTCCCAGCTTTGTTACACCGTCAACCAAAAGGGCTACTTCTTCGTTAAAGGTTTCCTTAATGTCTTCCAGTGTTACGGAAGTATCTTCTACAACGTCATGCAAAAATCCGCCCGCTACTGTAAATGTATCCATCTCTAAGCCCGCCAGGATGGCAGCAACTTGAATTGGATGGATAATATACGGCTCACCGGATTTACGATATTGCTCCTTGTGAGCTTCTTTGGCGAATTCATACGCTTTTTCTAAGAATGCCACATCTTTATCATTCATATAGTTTCTTGCTTTATCAAAGACCTGCTCAGCGGTATAAATTTGCTCATTTGCCATGAAATCACCTTTTACTCCGTATTTCCACGTTTTTTGCTTATCGTTATCTATGTTAAACCATATAGGTTAATCGTTAAAAAGAGGATTGTTTCTATTATCATCAAAAAAAGTTTTCTTGTAAAGTAACGAACAAGATTTTATCTGTTGTTTCGCTATTATTCGCAATTTGATAATATAAAAAGCGCTCTAATAATTAGAACGCCATTACTATATGCTTAATATTCCATTAATGTGAGTATATCATAGCCGGCAAGTTTTTTCCTGCCCTCAAGGTACGTTAACTCAACTAAAAAAGCTAATCCTGCTACAACTCCGCCAAGCTCTTCAACCAATTTAATAGTCGCTTCCATTGTTCCGCCTGTAGCCAATAGGTCATCAGTAATCAATACTCTCTGACCTGGTTTGATTGCATCTTTATGAATGGTTAACACATCTTTACCGTATTCCAAACCGTATTCAACTTTAAAGGTTTCTCTAGGCAGCTTGCCTTCTTTACGCACTGGCGCAAAGCCAACTTCCATTGCATAAGCTACAGGGCAGCCGATAATGAATCCACGTGCTTCCGGTCCTACAATAATATCAATTTCTTTCTCTTTAGCAAACTTTACAATTTGATCTGTTGCATATTTATATGCCTTCCCGTTATCCATAAGTGGGGTAATATCTTTAAATTTAATCCCTGGCTTAGGCCAATCTTCTACGATCGCTATATATTGTTTTAAATCCATTGCTCAGTTTCCTCCTTGTTTTCCATGTGGGATCGAATCAACTTGCCAAGGTATTCATAAAGCTGATTGAATGAAGCGTATAGAAGCTCTTGTTCCAACGCCATTCTTGCTTGTCTTTCTTGATAGGTTTTAGATTCTTGGAGATCCCGTTTCATACTGGTCCTTACCAAATCAATGAGTCCGTTATTTATTGTAACAAACTCGAGCTCAAAAAACACCTTTGTCATAAAATCAATATTTTCTTTTGACCAGCCTTTATGAATATTCAGCATGGAACGCAGTTCTTTATATGAAATAGGTCCTTTTTTTGCCAACAAGGCATAATACCATTTAAATTGGTCTCTTGTTGGAAACGCTGAGAAATAATCATTTTGAGTGGTACGAAAGTAAACATACACTCTTTTAGGCAATTTTCCAATAAAAAGTGCTTCAAATATATCTTTTTGTGAAGGTAAATCTGCTAAAACTACATGATAGCCGTCTAAAGTTTCCTGTTGAGCTGCTTCTAAAGAGGTAATATGGATAATTTGATCATTCTCTTTAGTAAATTCCGTCAGCCACACCCTACTCTCTTCCTGAAATAAGATGATTTTGCGTGGAGACGGCACTGTCTGAACATGTATTTTCCCCTTATCGCTGCGACAATCAAATAACTGCCACCCTGGTACAGAAAGATCCTGTAAAAACAATTGGGGCTTTTTTATATTATTCCATTCATTTATCGCCAATTCCCCAATTACAGATACCTTGGCCTGCGGAGATAAATGATCAAGGAACTCTCCTAATCCAAACCCAATGCTATCTAACCCAGCGTCATTTTGTTCGAGCTGAAGTTTAAGATGAGTTTTATCTGCCCCAATTTTCCTGGAAGTTGTTATTGAGGCATCCTCAATCAAAATCCTCGGTTTTGGGTTTTGCATCCCGTACGGTGCAAGCTGGGACATTTGCTGAATAAGCGTTAATGAAATTTCATCAATCGCAACTAAGCTATCTATCTCAGTAACAGGCTGGAAATCTTCTTCTGTTAGAATTTCATTAGCCTGATTGATCAATCGTTGTCTCAATTCCTCAACATCTTCTATTTTCAATGTCATACCAGCAGCCATAGGATGGCCCCCAAAATGAGGAAGCAGTTCTCTGTTTAAAGATAAGTTTTGAAAAAGATCAAATCCTGGAATACTGCGTGCAGATCCCTTTGCTGTTCCTTTCTCACGATCAATACTTAATACGATCGTCGGACGATAATACTTTTCTACAAGCTTACTGGCTACAATCCCTACTACACCAGTATTCCATCCTTCACGGGCAATAATTAGGACCGGATTGGTTTCAGGTGGATAGTTATTCTCCACTTCCTCAATCGCTTCCTGGGTCATTTCTTTTACGATTGATTGCCGCTCTTTATTCAATAAATCTATTTCGTCGGCTATCGAATCAGCTTCTTCCTGACTTTCTGTAAGTAAAAGCTCTACAGCTGGATCTGCCGATTCCAATCTTCCTACAGCATTTATTCTCGGTGCCAATCCAAATCCAATGGAATCCTCATTTAAGGAATCGCGCTGAATACCTGCTTTTTGACAAAGGGCAAGGATTCCCGGTCTCGTTGATTTCTTTAATGCCTGAATCCCTTTAATCGCAATTAATCTATTTTCATCATGAAGAGGAACCAAGTCAGCTACTGTTCCAATTGCAGCAATGCCAATCAACTCATCAGGCAACTCACCAAGTAAAGCATGGGCCAATTTCATTGCCACACCTGCACCTGCCAACTCTGAAAACGGATAAGTTTCACCCGGCTTTTTGGGATGAAGGATAGCTAATGCCTGCGGTAACTCAGGACCCGGTTCATGATGGTCCGTCACAATATAATCCATTCCCAATTCTTTCGCCACTTGAGCCTCATGAATGGCCGAAATGCCACAGTCTACTGTGATAAGTAACGTAGTTCCCTGTTCTTTTATGAATCGAAAAGCCTCTTCATTTGGGCCATAGCCTTCTGTAAAGCGATTTGGAATATACCATGACACATGTTCTGCTCCCATTATTTTAAGCGTGAGCATTAAGATGGTCGTACTGCTGACCCCATCGGCATCATAGTCTCCGAATATAGTAATCTTTTCGTTGTTTTTTACAGCTTTCACAATCCGTCTCATAGCTTCTTCCATACCTGATAGTAAAAACGGATCATAGAAATCCTGCTGGGCTGCATACAAAAAAGACCGCGCTTCTTCTACGGTCTTTATTCCTCTGTTGACCAATAATGTAGCCACAATACGAGGCTGTTCAAGTTCTTGCATGAATAGATTTATAATGGTTTCATCAGCTTTTTTTAAAAGCCAACGTGTTTTTGATTGTAACATATTGTCACCCCTGACCTATCTATTATAAAAAATATCTATCAAAGGTTCAATGAGTGATTCTAAATATTTATGATTTTGGGTGAGTGTTAAGATCATTGTCAGCCAATTCATTATAAGCGATCCGTTCATTTGTTAGTTCTTTTATCTGCTTAGTCAGAGAGATAATACGGACTGCCATTACAGAACCAACAATGATTCCACCCATGGCAACAGATCCTAAAATAACCAAAATCAAGGGCCAATGAGCCGTTCCAAATACATAATTAACATCCACCTTATCCACATTAACAACAGCAAAAATAGCAACGATAAGAGCAAATACTATCCCAAGAATCACGTACCACTGAAGTTTTTTCATATTCCTACTCCTTTATAAAGTATTATGAAAAATTTTAATAAATCATGTATATAGTCTTAATCCCCTTATCTTACAAAGAAAAAACGTACTCCATGTTTGTTAGTCTATTGTTTACCTTTACTAGATCTTGCATACACAGCAAAAAAAGCACACAAAATAATCAGTTATAACACATAAAGTCTTTTTGTGAACTGGTGTAAGCTACCATAAAAACAGCCCGCTTCTCAAGAAAAAGAACCGGGCTGTTTTGTATGAAACATCATTAAACTTGTGGTTGATCGTTGTTTACGCGCTTTTCTTTATATGTTTTGATAACACCTTTCTTCTTCAGCTCTTTGCCTTTTAGGATTCCATAAATAGGGGCTGCAAGCAGAATAGAAGAATACATACCAGTTACCAAACCGATTAATAGAGCAAGGTTAAAATTAAAGATTGATTCGCTTCCAAGGAACATCATCGCCAACACAGTAACTAACACAGTTAGAACAGTATTGATAGACCTGACCATTGTTTGGCGAACACTGATATTGATAATCTCATTAATTTCTTCCTGAGTCTTAATGCGTTTTTTCATTTGCATATTCTCACGAATACGGTCAAACGTAACGATTGTATCATTGATCGAATACCCAATGATGGTTAATACAGCGGCTATAAAGGTTAAATCCACTTCGATTCTAAAAATACTAAATATCGTTATTATCATAAACGCATCGTGCAGGAGCGCCAATATAGAAGGTAGAGCCATTCTCCACTCAAAGCGTAGGGTCGCATAAATAACAATACCAATTGAAGCAATCGCTACCGCAATCAGCGCATTTTTGGCTAACTCCTTACCTATTGTCGGGGATACCGTACTTATATTCGGATTATGCCCATACTTGGAATCAAAGTAATTGTTTAGCTCTGCAATTTCATCTTTTGAAAAGACATCTTTCGTCCGCACAACAGCCGACTTGTTACCCTCACCTGCCATAACGATATCTTGCGAATCAATTTCGTTTTCAGTAAGATCTTTTTGGATTTCACCTACTGATAGTTCTTTATCAGCATTGATTTGAATTCTGGACCCACTGGAAAAATCGATACCTGTATTTAAACCATTTACAAATAAGGATCCTACTCCAATTATGGTTAATATAATAGAAAAGATAAAGAATTTCTTTGCAGGCTTAATGAAATCCCATTTATCAAACTTCGTAGGTAAATATTTATCCTTTTTAAATTCGTTTAAATCATGAATGTCGCTTTTCTTAACCCCAAACCAGCCTGGGCGATTGTTAAGGAAGTTACTGTTCACCCATAAGGACATAATCAATCTTGTACCATACACAGCCGTTATAAAGCTGACTAATATACTGACAATCAAACTGGTCGCAAAGCCTTTGACTGAACTGGTTCCAAAATAAAACAGAACAGCTGCTGCAAGTAAAGTGGTAATATTGGCATCCATTATTGTAGACAAGGAGTGCTTATTCCCCTCTTTATAGGCTGCCTTAATGGAACGTCCTTTACGAATTTCGTCCCGGATCCGTTCATTTGTAATAATGTTCGCATCGACCGCCATCCCCACCCCAAGTATGAGGGCTGCTATACCTGGCAATGTAAGAACAGCATTCATCCAATCAAATACGAGAATGATTAAATAAATATAGGCAGACAATGAGACAACTGCAATCGCGCCTGGGAATCGGTAATAAGCAACCATAAAGATAAAGATAGCCAGGATCCCAACAATTCCAGCTAATAGCGTTTTATTTAATGCTTCTTCACCGAATTTAGCACCTACAGATGTTGAATAGATCTCATTCAGTTTAACCGGCAGGGCACCTGCATTTAAAATTTCAGCGAGGTCTTTAGCCTCTTCTACAGTAAAGTCACCTGAAATAACGGCTGTATCTGAATTGATCACTTGATTCACGTTTGGTGCTGAAATAAATTTAGGATCTTCTTTTGTGATTTCTTCTTTATAGGAATCTTTTCCTTCTTCAAAATCTAGCCAAATAGCTAGTTGATTCTCTGGCGCCATGGCTAAAATATCCCTTGTAACTTGTCCAAATTTATCTGCATCTTTTAATTGGACCTGTACAATAGGTTGATTGGTTTGGCTATCAAAAGATTGGCTGGCTCCTCCTTCTTTTAAATCCCCGCCATCCATTCTTACTTTATCGTTCACATCACGGAAAGTTAGATTGGCTTGCGTTGATAGAAGTTCCCTTGCTTTCTCCTGATCATCTACGCCTGCTAGCTGTACACGGATCCGATTATTGCCTTCAACTTGAATGCTCGGTTCACTGACACCGAGAACATTAATTCTTCGGTCCAATGCGCTGGCAGTAGCCGCCATTGCTTTTTCATCAATTTTTTGTCCATCTTTTGCTGGCTCCACTTTATAAAGAACTTCAAACCCGCCCTGTAAATCAAGGCCCAGCTTAATGTTTTGCATGATATTAGATGTTGTACCAACAAAGGTAACTCCTAATACGATTACAATAAGGAAGAAAGCCAGGATTCTACTTCTCTTAACCATTATGTAAATAGCCCCCTAATCATAATATCCCGATTGAAGCAGCATGGAAGGACGCTACTTTAATAAAACGTGATTATCCGATTTACTCGGTTCCTATGTTTTATTCCAGTTGTTTCAATCTTTTAAAATTTGATTTTACCGTTCTTATTATGAAAGATAGAATACAAAGTGTCAATTTGATTTCATATGAATTGGAAATTAATGCATGGATATATACCGCTCATATTTCTATAAAATCATGAAAATAAATCTTTGAATTCTTCAAGCCCTGAAGCCATATTTTTCTTCATAGCCTCACCTTCTTTTAATGCCTCTATTGTCGCATAATTCATATAATGTGCCACTTTGACACTCATAATATCTTGAAAAATTTCATATGCCCTTATTTCAGGATTAGGTTTCTTCCATTTTTTATTCGTTAAATACATCCAAATATCGTTTCCCTGAACCTCCGGATAACCTAACAATTGAAATTCTTCTTGTTTACTTTTTAAAGCTGGTAACATTTCTGAACGAAATTTCTCATACGGATGCTGTCTGTCCAATTTAATCGTCCTCCAACCCTCATTTTTCATAGATATTCACTTTTTCTGTGAAGCTTGTCATGGTTAGTCCATTTGCATGCATATAGATAATTGTATATGATTGCTGCTTGTTTGAGAAGGAGGGGAATTGAATGTCCAAGTTTATAAGGGGAACTGTTATCTTATTGATTGCAGGATTCATTACGAAGATCTTAGGATTTATTAATCGAATTGTGATTGCCCGCTTTATCGGTGAAGAGGGCGTCGGTCTATATATGATGGCATTGCCATCATTATATCTAGTGATTGCAATCGTTCAGCTTGGAATGCCCATTGCAATCTCAAAATTTGTGGCAGAGGCAGCAGCAAAAGGGGATCATCATAAAACAAAGAAAATACTGGTTGTGTCCTTATGTGTGACCGGAAGTCTTTCTCTAATTTTCACCCCATTACTATTTATGTTTGCTCCATACTTATCAACTCATGTATTCACAGACTCCAGAACTTTACTGCCTTTATTGGCGATTGCACCAATTGTACCAATAACGGCTGTTTCAGCTGTCTTGCGCGGATACTTTCAAGGGAAACAAAATATGAAGCCCTATGCGATTTCAAATATTATTGAACAAATTGTACGTATTTCAATGATAGCCGCATTGACGAAAGCCTTTTTGCCCTATGGAATTGAATATGCAGCTGCCGGTGCCATGGTAGCCTCAGTCATTGGAGAAATTGCCTCTTTGCTATATTTAATGTTGATGTTTAAATTTAAAAAGAGTTTCAGAATGAGAAAACAATTTTTCAACTATGTTTCATCTGGTAAAGATACATTAAAGGAGCTTTTATCCATTGCCATTCCTACTACAGGAAGCAGGATGATCGGATCTATTACTTGGTTTTTTGAACCGATTGTTGTGGCAAGGAGTCTTTTGGCAGCAGGGGTTGCGACTGGCGTCGCTACTGCACAATATGGTGAACTGGCAGGGTATGCCGTACCATTACTTATGCTTCCTTCCTTTATCACCCATTCACTGGGTACATCATTAGTCCCTGCTGTCAGTGAAGCCTATTATAAAGGAAATATCAAACAAGTGATTCACCGGCTGCAGCAGTCGCTCCGATTTGCTTTTTTAAGTGGCTCCCTAGCCGTGGTCACTCTATATGTACTTGCTGAACCAGTCATGCAGGTCATGTATCATAATGACCATGCCAGCATATATGTACGATTTATGGCACCCTTTTTTCTGCTCTTCTTTTTTCAAGGTCCTCTTCAGGCTACGTTGCAGGCTCTTAATATGGCCAGAGCGGCTATGTTTAACAGTCTAATTGGATCAATAACAAAAATCATCTTAATCCTCACACTCGTAACACAGCCGAATATCGGGATTATGGGAGCTGCTATTGCCATCTGTGTATCTACTGTGCTTGTTACTCTTTTACATTTCGCTACTGTTATGAAGAAAATCCACTTAACCATTTACTTGCATGAATACATCATGGCTCTTGTCGTCATGTCCATCTCCGGATTAATCGGACACATGCTCTATGAACAATGGTTAATCGGAATCCCTATGATTCAGCGTTTGATTATTTCGATAGCCGTTATCGTAATTGTTTTCGCAATCGGTTGTTTATTGACAGGCTTAATACGAAAAAAGGAAATCAGGAGAGTTCCTATTATTGGCCCTCTATTATCCAAGATTGCATTATTTCCATAACAATGAACTACTCACTGTTATTAATATATAGGTCGTCATCTTCTAAACTGCAAAACAGAATTTGTTTTACGTCTGTATAACCTTTTTTAGCTAATTCCTGAATTAGCCAGCTCTCTGATTTTCCAATCTCTCTAAGATTTTGCTTTTGTATCACTCCATCTTGAATGAGAGCAAAGATTGGACCTGGCTGTTTATTTTTTTTAATTGATTTTTTCTTGTAAATCGATAATTTCCCGGAAGGCTCAAAAATGGCAAATTCAACATCACTCATTTTTTCTACTTCTTCATCGCGTAACTGTATAAGCAAATCATCAAAATTATAACGCAGCATTCTCATTGCATTTTTGTCAATTTTTCCATTATGTATAATAATAGATGGCTTTCCATCAATCAGTTTGCGGATGAATGGCACTTTAAGTGATATAAAGGCAAGTATAATTTGAATAATGGATATGACTGCTATCGGCAAAATCGCTTTCCACATACTATCATCAGGATTTTCAATAGCTATAACAGCTATATCCGCCATCATCATAAAAACGACTAAATCTAGAAGACTTAGCTCTCCTATTTCCCGTTTCCCCATGATCCGAAAAACCAACAAAATAATAACATATAAAAGGCTAGTACGCCCTATAATTTCCAAATATTCAAGCAACCTATATTCCCTCCAATCAAATACATCTGTTAGTTTGCTGTTAAATAGAAAAAAATAGTCATTTGATTGACTGGTTGTACAAAAATACATTCTAAATAAAAATAAACAGAATAAATTATTTATAGAGATCCAATAGAAGATAAGGAGGTTGACCACAATCGAAACAAAAAACATAGGTTCTGCCATTTTGTACGGAGTTGTAACCATCTTTATTATGGCTGCTTTGTTCAGCTTATTATTTTCTTTGCTACTTAGATTCACCAGCATTTCTGAATCTTCTCTAACGTATATCATCATGGCTCTCTCTTTTTTAACTTTGTTTATTGGGGGATTTATATCCGGTGGAAAGGGGAAAAAACAAGGATGGCTGCTCGGAGGCAGTACAGGCCTAATCTATACTTTAATTGTTTTCCTCTATCAATATCTGGGGCTTGAGACCGTATTTACATCCACGCAGCTAATCTATAATGGCTGTTTTATTATCACGGCTATGATGGGTGGAGTACTGGGGGTAAATATGAACGGCGGATCACGAAACTAAAAAAACCTAGCCATTCGGCTAGGTTTTTTCATATTAATCTTCTTTCGTTGTTGTTACTGGACTTTCTTTTTTCTCAACTACTTGAGAAACAGATCTTCTATCAAATGTTAGACGAGAACCGTCTGGACTCTTGATAATTACTGTACCTTCATTAATAGAATCAACAGTTCCGTGAAGACCGCCGATCGTCACGACTTTATCTCCTCTTTGTAAGGCAGCTTGCATTTGTTCAGTTGCTTTTTGTCTCTTTTGCTGAGGACGGATTAAGATAAAGTAGAAAAACACCAACAGCAAAATCGGTAGCAAAAATTGGGATAATACCATATTATTTTCACTCCTTTCATTACATTAGTAAGAATGGTTAGAAGTTTTTTGCATTTGGTTTATTGAACCCATAATTCTCAAAAAATTCTTCCCTAAAGTCTCCAAGCCGGTCTTCCCTGATGGCTTGTCGAACTTGCTCCATTAAGTTTAGCAGAAAATATAGATTATGATAAGAGGTTAAGCGAATTCCGAATGTTTCGTCACATCTAATAAGGTGGCGAATATACGCTCTTGAATATGCTTTACAAACATGACAGTCACAATTCGGATCCAATGGACCAAAATCCATAGAATATTTGGCATTCTTAACGACTAGTCTTCCTTCAGAAGTCATCAGTGTACCGTTACGGGCAATTCTCGTTGGCAATACGCAGTCAAACATATCAACTCCACGGATTGCTCCATCAATTAGGGAGTCCGGAGAACCAACACCCATTAAATAACGTGGTTTATTGGACGGCAATAACGGAGTAGTGAATTCAAGAGCACGATTCATGACATCCTTCGGCTCCCCTACACTTAATCCGCCAATAGCATATCCCGGAAAATCCAAAGATACTAAATCGCTGGCACTTTGGCGGCGAAGATCTTCATATTCTCCACCCTGTACGATTCCAAATAGCCCTTGATCATTTGGTCTTTCATGCGCATTCAGACAGCGCTCTGCCCATCTGGATGTTCTCTCAACGGATTTTTTCATATATTCATGTGTTGCTGGATATGGAGGGCATTCATCAAATGCCATCATAATGTCAGATCCTAAAATATTTTGGATTTCCATAGCCTTTTCAGGAGATAAAAATAATTTATCACCGTTTAAATGGTTACGGAAATGCACGCCCTCTTCTTCAATTTTTCTGAATTGACTCAGACTGAAAACCTGGAAACCGCCGGAATCAGTTAAAATTGCACGATCCCAGTTCATAAATTTGTGTAACCCACCTGCAGCCTTAATGACCTCTGTACCTGGTCGCAGCCACAAATGATACGTATTGCCTAATATAATATTGGCACCCATTTGTTTCAATTCTTCTGGTGACATCGTTTTAACTGTAGCCAAAGTTCCTACAGGCATAAACGCGGGTGTTTCAAAAGTTCCATGAGGTGTATGAACCCGTCCCAGTCGGGCTCCTGTCTGTTTACATGTTTTAATTAATTCATAACGGATTGCTGTCAATCGTGATACTCCTCTCAAAAATCTTACTTAATAAACATTGCGTCGCCAAAGCTGAAAAATCTATATTTTTCACGAACGGCAGTATTATATGCATTTAATACATGTTCACGCCCAGCAAGAGCGCTAATCAACATAATCAACGTGGACTTAGGAAGATGGAAATTCGTAATCATTCCATCAATAGCTTTAAATTCAAATCCAGGATAGATAAAAATATTAGTCCATCCACTTGCCTCAGCAAAGCTTCCATTGTGATCGCGGGCAATCGTTTCAAGAGTACGTGTGGAGGTAGTTCCCACCGAGAATATATTACCACCCTCTGCTCTAACCCGATTTAATAGCTGAGCTGTTTCAGCATTCATTTGATAAAACTCAGAATGCATATCATGCCCTTCAATTGTATCGGATGAGACAGGTCGGAAGGTTCCAAGTCCAACATGAAGCGTGATAAAAGCTAAATGTACACCCATTTCTTTAATCTCTGCAAGCAGTTCTTCCGTAAAATGCAGTCCGGCTGTAGGGGCAGCTGCTGAACCTTCTTCCCGTGCATATACAGTTTGATAGCGGTCTTTGTCCGATAACCGCTCTTTAATATACGGAGGCAAAGGCATTTCGCCAAGTTCCTCTAATACTTCATAAAAGATTCCGTCATATTTAAATTCAAATTCCCTGCCGCCATGCTCCATCTCTTTTACACAAACAGCTGTAAGCTGGCCGTCACCAAACACAACCTCTGTTCCAACGCGAATACGTTTCGCTGGTTTGGCAAGCGTTTCCCATACGTCCCCTTTAATTTGCTTCAAAAGAAGAAGCTCTATATGAGCACCTGTATCCTTCTTCTCGCCGTGCAACCTGGCCGGCAATACCTTTGTATCGTTTAGAACGAGGCAATCTCCAGGTTTCAAGAATTCTTTAATATGCTTAAATTGCGTATGATTCACATCACCTGTCTCTTTATCAAGGACCATCAATCTGCTTTCTTCGCGTTTTTCAAGCGGAGTTTGCGCAATTAATTCCTCAGGCAGATGAAAATCAAATAAATCTACTTTCATGGTGACACTTCCATTTCTTTAACTAGTAATCATGCAGCACACTCAAATGGCGGAATTTACATCTCTATCTATGACGACAACATTTAATTCATTTAAAACGGCTGATGATATAAAAAAATACTGATAATAAGATACTGACAATAATAGACGTCATAATAGGAAAATAAAATGTAGTATTTCCTTTTTTTAATAAAATATCACCCGGAAGCCGTCCAATTTTAATGAATTGCATTAAAAAACCAACCACAAAAATGGCCACACCTATCATCATAATCGTTTTTGGTAAATGATTCATGAATTTGGCACTTCCAAATTGAAATGGCGATACACATGTTCAGTCACAATCCGGCCGCGAGGGGTACGCTGCATAAATCCAATCTGCATCAAATAGGGCTCATACACATCCTCTATCGTTCCGGATTCTTCCCCAATTGTAGCTGCAATCGTATCCAGCCCTACAGGTCCGCCTTTAAACTTCTCTATAATTCCAAGCAATAACTTTCTATCAATCTGGTCAAGTCCAACCTTATCAACCTGCATTAATTCCAAAGCATAATCAGCTAAACCAAACTGAATATCTCCGTCGCCACGTACCTGTGCAAAGTCACGCACTCTTCTAAGCAATCTATTTGCAATCCTTGGCGTGCCCCTGGACCTGCGGGCAATTTCGCTCGCCGCTGATTCCTCAATAGCCGTATCCAGTACCTGGGCTGTACGTGTCACAATTTCCCGCAGCTGTGACTCAGTATAATACTCCAACCTGGATATGACACCGAAACGGTCACGTAATGGTGCTGATAAAGCACCTGCTCTTGTTGTGGCTCCCACAAGGGTGAAAGGAGGCAAATCCAATCGAACAGAACGCGCTCCCGGTCCTTTACCGATTACGATATCGAGGCAAAAATCCTCCATCGCTGGATACAATACCTCCTCAACAGATTTTGGCAGTCGATGGATTTCATCAATAAATAAAACCTCACCAGGCTGAAGAGAACTTAAGATAGCAGCTAAATCGCCAGGGCGTTCAATAGCAGGTCCAGATGTAGTCCGAATTTCCACTCCCATTTCATTCGCAATGATTGTGGCCAATGTCGTTTTACCAAGTCCCGGTGGGCCATACAGCAGCACATGGTCAAGCGCCTCTTCTCTCATTTTGGCTGCTTCAATAAATACACGCAAATTCTCTTTTACTTTATCCTGCCCAATATATTGTTCAAGTGAATGGGGTCTCAGACTATATTCAAACGTCTCATCCTGATTTTGTGCATGCAGGTCCATGATTCGCTCTTCCAAGTTGTCCACCTCCTATTTCAACATAAGCTGTAATGCACCTTTTATATATTCTTCCGTTGTTTTCTCCTCTTTTTCAAGCTTCGGCACCAATTTCTTAACTTCTTTCTCGGAGTAACCAAGTGCCTGCAAAGCAAGCAATGCTTCTTCCAATGCAATATTCTTGGTGGAGTAGCTCAATTCTTTTCCATCTGCTGTTTGGAATAAATCAGGGAATGCATCTGGAGAAACATCTTCAAGCTTCCCTTTTAGGTCAAGGATCATTTGTCTTGCGGTTTTCTTTCCAATGCCCGGAAATTTAACAAGAAACTTCTCATCCTCAGATTCAATGGCTTCCACAACCTGATCGACTCTTCCACTCGCGAGTACAGCAAGCGCACCTTTTGGCCCGATACCTGTGACATTTAATAATTTTATAAACAGTTTCTTTTCTTCTCTTGAACTAAAACCGTACAGTGCCTGTAAGTCTTCACGTACATAGTGATGTACGTATATTTTCTTTTCCTCGTTCGTTCCGGAAAATACAAATGGATTTGGCGCATGAATTAAATAACCAATCCCGTTATTCTCGACTACTATATATTCAGGACAGACATAGTCTATCCGACCTTTTATAAAATCGTACAACGTTTACCTCTCCTCTAATTCGACTGTAAACCATTGTACCATACTACATTTAACCATTATACACTACCAGCACAAATGTTTGATTTTTTGATTTTTAAGAAAACAGCCAAAAGAGCTGTCGCAGGCAAACGATCAGCTCTTTTATAAATTATTGAAGCGTTTTAGACGTCGGTGTTGAATAAGATTTATAAACTTCCAAGAACTTAAGATATCTTTCTTTATTTACGATTCTAACACCATTCTGCAATTCAGATTTTTCAGTGGATTCCAGCTTCTTTAAATCAATTTGATAGAAAGATTGAATGATTTGATCCCTGGCAGGCTTGCCGTTAAAAATAGTAATCGTTCCATCAGATTTAATCCCAAAATACCCATTTCCCTTTAATAAGGGAGAAATATCATCAACATACGTTTGGAATACAAGCTGCTGATCGTTTTGGTCCACCAATAGCCACTTATCATATTTTCTCCAAAAATCATCCATGGAAATAATCGTTTCCTCGATTTTTTCTTCACTCATCTCTCCATCCAAATATACTCGCTGAAGAATGACTGTTCGCTGGATTGGAGCAATTCCAAGGACCGGACTATCCTGACCGGCATCGTTTCTAACCGCAACACCTACGTGATCATTCATACCTGGAATGACTATTAAACAAAACAAACAAGCCACCAGGAAAAAGTACCGTCCATTCATCTAACCCACCTCACTAAGATGTAAATCAACTCTCCACCAGTATCCCCAAAAAATTGAAATTAATACGAAAAGCTGAGGCGACTGTTCAGGAGCGACAAGCATAAGTAAGAGGCACGCAGGGGACGTCCCTTCCCCGAAGTGGCTATACTTATGACTCGAGGGCCTAGGAGCCGAAGCTGGATCTCACGAAAAGCTGAGACGACTGCACTAAGGACCAAGGACTAAGAACGCCACGTCCTGCAGCAAAATCTTTGTGACTATTGTTTTCTAGAGAGCGGTCCGCTCTTTGTTTATATGTTACCGAATGACATCTTCGTAAGTTACTTGACCTTCTTTTATTCTAATTACATAACCTCTTAACAAATCTATTTCATGAGAGCAAGCGCAATTAAATACATAGGTGTCACCTAATTTATCCGCTCCAAAATCTTCATGAATATGACCACCTAAATAAATGAAGGGGTTCAGGTTCTCTATCTCCATGCGTAACGACTGGCTTCCCACTCGCTCCCCTCCTGTTATTCTGTCCTGTTTCTCGAATAGCGGAGTATGAGCCACGATAACCAACGGTTCTTTACTTTTTAGTTGTAAGGTGTTTATTTGCTTACGAAATGCTATTTTCAGTTGATCCTCAGAAAGCTCTCGATTTGTGAAAAAAGGTGTTTCCTTGATATATTCAAAGCCCGTAAAGTGAATACCCATATGCTCAACGACTTTACCGTGTAAATTTATGCCGCTCTTTATTTCCGAGTCTACCCAGTCATCGTTTCCTAACACATAATATATTGGAATATCCAAATGTTTAAAAAGACTCGAGATTTCTTGGGCAGATTCCTCCTGGATTGCTTTAAACATCTCAAAAGTGACACTAAATGGTTTTGGATATAAGTCACCCGGGAGAATTAACACATCAACATCTTTTTCTCTTATGACTTCTATGATATGTTTATAGATGTTTCTGTTACCGTGTATATCAGCGACCGAAAGTATATTCATATTGATTCGTTCTCCTCTATCTATTCTAATCATTTGGTTTATTATACTGATTTCAGCTGATTACTGCGGTCTTTTCTGCTCATATTCATTAGTAAGTATCCTTAGCCTTCAGACAGATATCGCTTCTTTCCAAGCTCATGACAAAAAAGATGAACATCCACGACGCTCATCTTTCAATTATCTATTGGTTATTTCACTATTCCTTACATTTTTGCACGATTAATTTTTACAAAAGCCCTATCTTCGACTTCAATTCTCTAAAAAAATAGATTCTCTTTGGTAAATCTTCCACGGTAATATCCCAAAGGGAGTCGAGACGACGGTTGGAACTCCATAATTGATCACGGCAGATGCGATTCCATTCTCTATAAATATCTGTTGGAAAACTAAGCCCAATCAAAAAGAAAGGATTATCCCGATATTTTTTAAACTGAGGAAAAGTAAGAATCTCTTTCAATGAGCAATTATTAAAAATTAGCAATCTGTTGGCATACTGTAAATAATCTATCATAGGAAGTGCTTCAGCCATCAAATCAAAATCAATAAGGAGAAGCTCACCATCATCTTTTCTAAAAAAATTGTGATGTGCCAGGTCGCCGTGAATGATAACAGGATCTTCATCCACTTCCTCAAGCTCGTATGAACCCAGCTTATCCAATGCCCATTCTCCCATTCTTAAATACTCGGTCAGCATCGAGTCGGGAATAACTCTGTTGAGCATATTCCTATTAGATGTAAATTCTCCTAATCGTTCTCTCCATTTTGACACTTGTGAAAAAGTGTGTTTTTCCACTGTCAAATCATTGATGATCGTAGCAGAGGCCTCATGCATCTTATTTAACAATGTCAAACCTTCTAATCGCTCCGAATAATTTTCATACGTAAAGCTTCTTGGATGCTTCGTTAAATATTCTATAAAACCGATTGATTTACCTTTGCATTCAAACGGTTTAATTTCATCGGAAAACACATAAGCTCCATTGAACCCTGCTTTTCGCAGCTTTTTTAAAAATTCGAGTTGCATGAGTAATCTTTTTTGATTTACAAATTGTTTGGCGATAAATATACCCTTATTTGTACTAACCTTAATCAATCTTGGTTTGATAGCTTTCATCTCATAAACTACGATATTTTGTTGACTTAAATAAGCAAGGAGGCAGTCTTTTAGACTGCCTCCCTCCTGCTCCCTCATCATGATTGACCTTCTTGCTCACTGCTTTCTTCCTGTGTCCTTGGCATATCAAATGCTGCCGGCTCGATATGCGGTATCACATGCTGGCCATCGGGATTGTAGGAAGGAGATCCTGTTTCAAACTGCTAACCCCCATACCTTTGATGAAATTGGGAATCCTGAAAAAACGGTTGTTGAGCAGCATGCTGATACATAGGGTGACTCATGCCTTGCTGTTCATACTGACCCATTTGTTGACCCATTCCTTGTTGGTCATACTGGCCCATTGAATGACTCATACCTTGTTGGTCATACTGACCCATTGGCTGACTCATACCTTGTTGGTCATACTGACCCATTGGCTGACTCATACCTTGTTGGTCATACTGGCCCATTGAATGACTCATACCTTGCTGGTCATACTGACCCATCGATTGACTCATACCTTGCTGGTCATACTGACCCATCGATTGACTCATACCTTGCTGGTCATACTGACCCATTGGCTGACTCATACCTTGTTGGCCATACTTGCCCATTGAATGACTCATACCTTGTTGGCCATACTTGCCCATTGAATGACTCATACCTTGTTGGTCATATTGATTCATTGGCTGATAAAAAGACCCCTGTGCTCCTGTATCAGAACAGCCGCAGCCTTTCGGTATATACCCATCAAACGGAATATATTGCTGTTGTTGCTGTTGCTGTTGATAATGATGATCCATCATATGGCTTGACGATTCCATCCCATAATGGGAAGATTCATATCCATGATGCCCAAATCCTGGATGTTGATAGTAGCCTTGTGTTCCCTGTACAGGGAATTGGCCATACGGGGACATCGTTCCGCCTTGATGATACCCTTGCTGCTGCGGATAATAATCCCCATGGTGGCCTCCCATCTTATGGCTTGATTCGTGGTGCCCATAGTGAAAGCTTGAACTGTCTTCCATTCCGTCTCCATGACCCCAGTAAGGCTGGTGGAAAGACGGTTGGTGATAAGACGGTCCAGTCATATATGACTGATTAAAATAAGGCGTTGGATAGGCCATGCATGGATGCATCATAACTGGCGGGCAGCATGGATCATAATATGGAATCATAGGCGGACAATATTCCGGCATATACTGCGGCATTGGCTGCGGTTTCGGCATTGGCATGGGCTGTGGCTTCGGCATTGGTTTTTCCATTTTCTTCGGCTTTTCTTTTATGATTGGCTTTTCTTTTATGACTGGCTTCTCTTTAACTTTAGGTACCTCCTTAATAATAGGCATAGGAGGAGGTGTTTGCATTTCCATTTTGGCCATATTCATTAAATAATAGTTGTTGATATCAATTTCTGGTACAACAGGTTTTACAATGGCCTGTGGGGCGACATACGGCATTTTAGGCATTTCTTTAACAGGCTTTTCTTTTTTAATATCCATCGGTTGTATTGGCATCTCCTTCACTGCTGGTGGTGGTGACACAATCGGCATCTCTTTCGGTTTACTCGGAACTGTCTCGGTCTCTGCTTTTATACTTTCCTTCACATTTGAACTCCCACCTGAAATAGGAACTTCCTTTACGGTTCCAAAATTAATCTTTGTATTGCCTCCTTTTTTTACAGATGGAGACGTATTATCGGGTATTTTAATTTTCATGCCAGGCATCAGCATATCCGGATTGCTGAGCTGTGAATTCATTTTCTTTAATGTTTCAAAATTCACTCCATATTTCTTAGCAATCTTCCATAATGTGTCGCCCTTTTGGACGATGTGTATTTTCACGCATAATCCCTCCCTACGCATATGTCCATATATACTATGATTGATTGGGCAGATTGCTATTGATTTAAGAAAATTTATGCGGAATTATTCTGGTTTATGAAGGAAATCCCTCTATGTTACAATAAAGACAACCAGTATTTTAAAATAACACCTAAGCAAGGAGGGCATAAGTGATGACCCAGAAAAAATATACAACAGAAGAACGGCGTAAATATATCCTATCCATTTTAAAAGAACGTCATGAACCGATTACAGGAAGTGAGCTCTCTATTATTTGCTCAGTCAGCCGCCAAATCATAGTTGGAGATATTACCTTGCTTAAAGCACGGAATGAACCAATCATAGCCACGCCAAGTGGGTACATTTATATACATCAAATCGATCCAAAATTGGAACGGAAAACAAGGATTATTGCGAGTTTCCATGCACCTGAACAAGCAGAAGAGGAACTACTGCTTTTAGTGGACTGCGGTGTTACGGTGAAGGATGTAAAAGTGGAACATCCCATGTACGGTGACTTAACAGCATCCATTATGGTCAGCACCAGACAAGATGTCCGGCAGTTTATCGCCAATCTAAAAAATACAAATGCCTCTCTCTTGTCCCAGTTAACAAATGGTTTACATCTTCATACCATTGAAGCTGCAAGTGAAGCGGAGCTCGAGCAAGCAGTACAGGCATTAAGAAATGCAGGTTTTTTGAAAGAATAAAAAGATATGCTGCGCAATTTTAATTATGTAAAAGAATAAATAGGACCCCTGCTGAATATAGCAGGGGTCCTTCGTTTAATCTTGAGTGATGATTAATAACTATAATAACTGCCCATAACCGTGACTTGGCAACCCAAGGCTTCCATTTCGGCAATGGCACCAGGCAACAGAATATCATCCATCTTTTGTTCGATATCGATAATGAAGAAATAGTTGCCAAGTCCTGTTTTTAATGGTCTGGACTCGATTTTGGAAAGGTTAAGCTTCCTCCACGAAAAGGCTGATAACACTTGATGGAGAGCTCCGGCATGGTCAGCTGGAAGCAATACCATAATCGTTGTTTTTTCTCCTTTTTGTTGAATAGGAATCATTTTTTCCGATAACGGCTTATGGCCCAGAATAACAAATCGTGTATGGTTATGAGAATAGTCGTGTATATCCCATTTTACAATCGAAAGTCCATATTCTTCAGCAGCCATTTCATTTGCAATCGCTGCTGTCATCTCATCCGGATGCTCTTGAATATAGTGAGCGGCTGCAGCAGTGGAGGTAATACTTTCACATCGTACGCCTTTCATATCTCCATGCAGGAATTTATGACATTGGGCTATCGCATGACTGTGCGAAATAATCCGATCAATCCTGGTTAACTCATTGACATGAGAAGGATGAACCATTAAATGCTGGCGAATAGGGGCGGAAAACTCTGCAACTATCGGAATCGGGACTTCATGAATCAAATAATCCAGTGTGATATTGACTGATCCCTCCAAAGCATTTTCTAATGGAATAACCGCATAATCAACCAGCTTAGCTTCCACAGCATCCATACATTCAGGAATTGTCATAAATGCCTGCCTTTGTCCATAGGGAAATAATTTTGATGCTGCCAAATCACAAAATGTAGCTTTTGGCCCTAGATAGGCAATACGTATGTCCAAAGTGTTCTCCCCCTGCTCTAAACCTCTCTGTTTCTCTATCTATGTATTTATTTTTCAAGCTCCTGAGCCTAATATTTCAACCTTATCCACGAATTCAAGCCTTTTTAAACGGTTTATAAATTCGTTCATTTCCATATGCATCTCACCTGTATTTAACGATAAGGTTACATTTGCACGTCCCTGAATCGGAATGGTTTGATGGATGGTCAGCACGTTGCATCCCGAGGATGCAACGATACCGAGTAATTCAGAAAGCGTGCCTGACCTGTCTTCCAAATGGAAAAATAGCGTAATAATTTTTTCTTTTACCACTGAATGAAAAGGAAAAACTGTATCTCTGTACTTATAAAAAGCACTTCTGCTTAAATCGACGCTTCTAACAGCCTCCCAAACAGAAACAGCCTTTCCTCTTTCAATCATTTCTTTAGCCTGCAAAGTTTTTTGCATCGCCTCAGGCAATACATCTTCCCTGACTAAATAAAATTTCTTATCAGCTTTATTATGCAAGCAAGTTCACCCTCTTTGGAACCATCCTAAAACTTTGTGCTTAATCTACAAATTCAAATTCATATTCCATTAAACGAACAATATCTCCGTCAACTGCTCCGCGCTGTCTAAGAGCTTCATCCACACCCATTGCTCTAAGCTGGCGGGCAAAGCGTTTAATAGATTCATCACGGCTGAAGTCTGTCATCTTGAATAGTTTTTCAAGCTTATCGCCAGTAACAACAAAGGTACCGTCCGATTCTCGTGTAATAACGAATTCTGCTTTTTCTGCCTCATGTTTATAGAGAACACGATGAACACCGCTTGTCTCTTCTTCATGCTCAAGCGGGAATTCCGGAGTTTCCTCAATTTTATCGGCAACAGCAAACAGTAATTCACGCAAGCCTTCATGAGTAACCGATGAAATCGGGAAGACTGGTACATCATCTTCTAGCTGTTCTTTAAAAGCCTTTAAATTCTCTTCAGAATCAGGCATATCCATTTTACTTGCTGCGATAATTTGCGGCCTTTCCGTTAGGCGTAAATTATACTCTTCAAGTTCCTTATTAATTGTCACATAATCTTCATAAGGATCACGGCCTTCCTGACCGGACATATCAATGACATGGACGATTACACGCGTACGCTCAATATGGCGCAGGAATTGATGACCCAGCCCAACACCTTCATGAGCCCCTTCAATCAGTCCAGGTAAATCTGCCATGACGAAGCTGCGTCCATCTCCGGTTTCAACCACACCTAGATTAGGGACAATCGTAGTGAAATGGTACTCAGCAATCTTTGGCTTGGCAGCTGAAACAGACGATAGCAATGTGGATTTACCTACACTCGGAAATCCAACCAAGCCTACATCTGCCAGTAATTTCAATTCCATAATTATATCACGTTCAACCCCTGGTTCACCCTTCTCAGATAGTTCAGGAGCTGGGTTTGCAGGTGTAGCAAAACGAGTATTACCACGTCCGCCTCGTCCGCCCTTCGCAATAATGGCACGCTGGCCGTGTTCGGTTAAATCTGCAATAATTTCACCAGTATTGGCATCTGAAACAACTGTGCCCGGAGGAACTTTGACAATCATGTCAGCTGAATTCTTACCATGCTGATTTTTAGACATTCCATGTTCCCCTCTGGGTGCTTTAAAATGCCTTTTATATCGGAAATCCATTAGTGTGCGAAGTCCTTCTTCTACTTCAAATACAACATTTGCTCCATGGCCTCCGTCTCCACCGGCCGGACCGCCCTTAGGTACATACTTTTCTCTTCGGAAAGCGACCATTCCATTGCCGCCATCTCCACCTTTAACGTAAATCTTGACTTGATCCACAAACATGGGTGGTAACACCTACTTTCTGCTTTTGCAACTCTTTGATTGTTATCTTACCGTTATTTCAAAATAAAAAGAATTAATATCCTCTGTAATGCCCGATATTTTTAAAGGCTCTTTTACCTGAAACATTTTTATTAATTCTTCTTTATTGTTTACTGGTCCCTGAAAATCAAAACCAATCTTTAATGAATCCTCATCTGTTTTGCTGAGCAGGATGGTTAAATGCAGGATATCTAATGCTTCTATTTGCCTATTCACTTCATTGAAAAACTTCTTCATCCAATTGGTTATCAATTCATCCAATTCCGGATAGCCTTTTATATCATCCATAATTTCATATGTAATATGGAATTTGTAATGAAGCCACTTACCTGTCAATAAAAGTTCGGAAAGCATCGGCATATTCATATTTGAGATTTTCGCTTCCTGTTGTGCTTCAATAATAATTTCATCTACAAGACCAGATACTCTATCCATTTTACCTAATGCCATATTTCCTTTAATCAGCTGTATTTTGTTTAACCAATCATGACGTGCATGCCTCAGTAATTCTACAGTCGTCCATTTTGTTTCCATCTTAATACATTCTCCTGTCGGATTGGAATAATGAGGTCCTGGAAAAATCGCAAATCATCTATTACAGTATAACAAATTTAGCGGAGTTTCAGGAGAGGAATATATTCGCCAGCAGTAAATAACTTGGGGTACATACGGAAGTATAATGGTTTTAACCAAAAAAAACTCATATCTAAAAAAGAAAACTCCAACCAACAAGGTTAGAGCTTCTTTTGACTGTTACTTATTATGCTTCTTGTGCTACTGGGTAAACGCTGACTTGTTTCTTGTCACGACCCAAGCGCTCAAATTTAACAACTCCGTCAATTTTAGCGAAAAGAGTGTCGTCTCCACCACGGCCAACGTTCAAACCTGGATAGATTTTTGTACCACGTTGACGGTAAAGGATAGAACCACCACTTACGAATTGTCCATCAGCACGTTTAGCGCCAAGACGTTTAGAAATGGAGTCACGACCGTTCTTTGTAGAACCTACTCCCTTTTTGGAAGCGAAGAACTGAAGATCCAATCTTAACATGTATTCCACCTCCTGTTAGCTAAGAATAATTTTCATGTATCTACCATAGTCACGTTCAATCGTTTGTAAGGAAACAAGCATGCCTTCGAGTAACAATTGTACCTTGTCATCGCTATCCGTTTCCGGAAAATGGACTTCAAGAAAACCGCCATCTTTACCTGCCTGTTTAATGATGGGTTCAACAGTAGTTAAACTCATCACGGCATTTACAGAGCCAAAAGCTACTGCAGATACCCCTGCACAAACGATATCCTGACCTTTTTGTGCAAAATCGGCGTGTCCTGATATACTGAACGAAGAAATTCGCTCATCAGCTCGCACTACCTTTACTTTAATCATACGCGTCGCCTTAGAAGCTAATCTTTTCGATTGTTACTTTTGTGTAAGGCTGACGGTGACCTTGTTTTTTACGGTTGTTCTTTTTCGCTTTGTATTTGAAAACGATGATTTTCTTTTGTTTGCCGTGTTTTTCAACTTTACCTGTTACAGTAGCGCCTTCAACAACAGGGCTTCCAACTTTCACATCTTCTCCACCTACAAAAAGAACTTTATCGAAAGTAACGATGCCACCTTCTTCAACGTTCACTTTCTCAACGTAGATAGATTGACCTTCTTCTACTTTCACTTGCTTTCCACCAGTTTCAATAATTGCGTACATACCTGCACCTCCTTAATTGTCTAAGACTCGCCGACGGCAGGCGCCATAATGGACTTATTACCTGACGTGTGCGGTTGTAGCATGGGTGCTACAAACTTAACATAAAAATACTATCATAATCAGACAAACATTGTCAATCATGATTTACTAACATACGGATAATAGACTTGTTTTTTATTCCTTCCTCTGTACGCTTCAAACGCTCTTCAAGATCTTTCTTATTTCCGAGGGCTCGAATTTCAAAACGATTGGCCCCTGTCATTCTTCCCTCCGTCACAAATATATTTTTAGTGCCTGACAGGATATGTATTTTCACCGCATGAATATTGTCCTTGATATACGTGTAAAAGGATGAATCAACCACAACCCATACAGAATCATCCAAGCTGTATTTTAATGCCTCTAACTGACGTTCCAATTCATATATCGCGCTCTGACGGCTTTTTATTAATCCTGTTCCGCTGCATTCCAAGCAGTCTTCTTGAAGAATTTCATATAAATCCGGACCTTCTTTTTTTCGTGTTATTTGCATGAGTCCTAGTTCGGTAAACCCAATGACCACAGAACGCAGCGGATCATCTTTTAAGGCTGTTTCCATTGCTGCCTGTACTTGATGACGATGCTCAGGGGATTTCATATTAATAAAGTCAATTACAATAATCCCGGATAAATTGCGCAGAATCATCTGTCTTCCTACTTCTGTTGCGGCGAGTATATTTGTATCCAAAATTGTTTTATTTATGTCGTGCTTTCCAGTAAACTTACCCGTATTTACATCTATCACATGCATGGCTTCTGTTTTTCCAAAAAGTAAATACGATCCGTTCGAAAGCCAGACTACCTTTTTGACTGCTTTCTCCAATTCTTCAGTAACGCCGTGGGAATCATACAGACCCACTTTATCCTTTTGAAGCTTTGCTTCCCATGTTTCAGGTAGTACAGAACGGAGTAATTGCATTCCTTCTGCAGAATTAGTCCAAAGGTCCCCAGTTGTCCCTGTTGTCCAGCTTTCTATCAGATTCAGAATGCGATTTTGATCGCTTATAAGCGCTGGAGCTTTACTTTTTGACGCTTTTCTTTGTAATTGCTCATAACGTTCACGCAACTCGCTAAGCTTCGAGATAAAGGCTTCTTCATCCGCATCCAAGAATGATGTACGAACAATCACACCTTCATCTTTTTGCAGATGCTTGGCTGTTATATGTTTCCACTTCTGAACAGTCTTCCTATCTGCTTTTTTAGAAGTACGGACAAAATGTTCACCCCTTATATAAACAATTTCCGGCGAAGAAACTTCAATTAACGCACTTATTTTAGCGCCTTTCGTTCCTTCTGGATCCCGCAGAATGCGTACAAGCAGCTTTTCACCTTGCTTTACATATGTTTTTGCCTCAGGGTCTAAATGGTAGTTCGGCGTTTCTTCAAATGGCAAATAGGCATTTTTATCAAACCCAATATCCACAAAAGCTGCGTTCATACCCGGTACAATTTCACGAACAATTCCAATGTAAACATTGCCGGCAAATGGGCCCTGCCCTTCTCTTTCAATATGTATCCTCATCAGCTTATCATCTTGCAATAAACCGAGACGTCGTTCCGTTCCTTGAAAATCAAGCACTATTTTTTTCATTAAAAAAATCCTCTCGTTGGCTCATTAATCTTACTTTAACGAGTCAGGAGAGGAGCGTCAATAAGGATACAAAAGTTCTCCAATAGGCCGATATGCCAATTTTGATGTAAAACAGGCATGTAAAACCTCCGCTTCATCCAGCTTTCCTAATTCTTCATCCTTGTTTTTCACGATTATAATATGCTTATTGTCTCTACGGAAATCCTCAAGTATTTTATAAACCTTTATATCCTTTTCCGCTTCCAGCCGTGATATCGCTCTAATATCCTTATTATGTCCATAATGTCTTTCCATCAAAAAGCGTAAAAATACAAATTGACGGTGTTTCCACTCCTTCCATAAAGAAAAGATCAGAAAGCCAACAACCATCCACCAATTCATATTTAGCGGATTTACAACGACCAATCCGATTAAAGCAAGAAACAGACTGACACCGGAAATGATAATAATTAGACGGTGCGCATGCAGGAAGGGCATCCGCTTGCTTAATAAAACAAACAACGCTTTTCCTCCATCCAGGGGCCAGATAGGGGCTAAATTTATAAATAAAACAATAAAATTATATAGAATTAAACTTGTATAGATATAATCTGATATAAAGCCAATTGTGTAAAAAAGATAAGTCAGCAGCAAAATCCAAACATGCTGCAAAGGACCGGATGCCAACACAATTAATTCCTCATGCCATGGCCGGTTTCCATGCTCATCTGTCTCCAGCTCTCCGCCAAAAGGCAAAAGTGTAACTGATTTTATCCTCCAGCCAAATAACTGCGCAGCAATAGCATGACCCAGCTCATGACATAATACGATTGCAAACATTAAAAGCAATTCAGTAAACCTGGCTGTCAACACACCAAGAGCAAGTAACAACCAGGTTAATGGATGAATGCGTATTTTCGTAAGCACAGGCCATATTTTATTCAAACGAGATCACCTCATTAGGATCAATAAACTTTCCATTGGCTTTCAATGCAAAGTAAAACTCCCCCTTGTCCGGCTCATCCGACGGCGATACTATTCCTACCTTCGTTCCTTTCTTAATTTGTTCATACAAATTGACGTTTATCTCCTGCAGGTGAGCGTACCATGATTCACTCTTATCCGGATGCTGGACAATAACTGTTTTTCCGTGTGTCTCCTTCTCACCTGCGTAGATAACGACCCCCTCTTTAATCGTGTCAACCGATGTATTATTGGATGTTTTGATTAAGACCCCCTGTCCATCCTTCACAAAGCTTTTCATAATGGTGCCTGTTGCCGGCGTGGCAAAACGATTATCAGCAGCATTATTATTTTTAGATTCATTCACCGATTCCTCAGGCAAAAAAGCAAATGGCTTTCCGACTGTATCCTCAAACCAGCTAGATACTGACGCAAATTGAAATTCCTTCTGATAGACTTGGTCAAGGGTAGTTTTCGCTGTCTGGGTCCATGGAGCAGAAGTTCGATAAATAATGGCCATGCACAAAACCAAACAAACAGAAGCAAGGATACGAAATAAGATCCAATCTTTGTTTATAATAGGCGGCTTTTTATGCTCACTCACCCCTTCTTCATATACGAAAACATTTTCAGAACCCCATTCTTTCTCATCTTCCATTTCCGGCCATGTCGGTCTTTCATTCCTCTTACTGGCATTCATCATTCTTTCCCGATTTTTTCTTCTCTCGGCAATGCGCTTACGAACTTCTGAGCTACTTTGGCTGCCCATCCTTTCACCTCTCTTATACAGCTCTTTTCTAAAAGATATGTATAGTCGGTCCAAGCTATGCCATGCAGACATACAAAAAAGGACCTCTAATCAGTTTGATTAGAGGTCCTCACTTACTATTACTTAACACCAAATAATTTTTTTATCCGCTTAAACATTCCTGTTTTCTCATCTTCAAGTGGTTTTAGCGGAATGGATTCACCTAAAATACGTCTCGCAACGTCTCGATAGGCAACAGATGCTCGATTATTCGGGTCAAACACAATCGGCTCTCCCTGGTTTGAACCCTTAATTACGTCATCATCATCAACTACAATCCCAATCAAATCAATGGATAGATGAGTAGTAATTTCATCAATATCTAGCATATCGCCCATTTTTAGCATATGATTTCGAATACGGTTGATGACTAGTTTTGGAGATTCGACATTTGGTTCCTTCTCCAATAACCCGATAATCCGGTCCGCATCTCTGACTGCAGATGTTTCAGGTGTCGTTACAACAATTGCTTTATCAGCGCCAGCCACTGCATTTTTGTACCCTTGTTCGATACCGGCTGGACAATCAATAATGATATAATCAAAATCTTGTTTCAAAGTATCAATTAACTGCTTGACCTGTTTTGGATTTACGGAGGTTTTATCCGCTGTCTGTGCTGCAGGCATTAAATAAAGACGATCATCAAAACGCTTATCTTTCACAAGCGCCTGATGGATTTTGCATCTTCCTTCAATCACATCTACCAAATCGTAGATAATACGATTTTCAAGGCCCATTACTACATCCAGATTTCTCAAACCTATATCAGTATCGACCAAACAGACTCTTTTCCCCATTAACGCTAAGGCAGTTCCGACATTGGCAGTAGTAGTCGTTTTCCCTACTCCACCTTTACCGGATGTTATTACTATGGCCTCTCCCATGGCTATACGCCCTCCTCAAATAAGGATAAATTAGGTCTCACTTTACATAAAACTTGTAATCTATCAAAAATCATCTCACCAGATTGATCTAAATAAGCACATTCCATTTTGTGGTCATCCTGCTCATCATAATCAAAAGAGTTATATAAAACATCTCCAATAACGATTTGGGATGGCTTAAACACAGATGCAGACACGACACATTCTTTATTGCCGTGTATACCTGCCAGCGCCTTCCCCCGCAGTGTACCCATAATAAAGATATTACCGCCGGCTTTAACGGTCGCACCGGGATTTACATCTCCTATTAAGAGCATGTCACCCTTCACTTCCAAAACTTGACCCGAACGGACAATCCTCACGATTTTTGTCACAGCCACTTCTTCAGCCAATCTTTTGGCTTCTTCATGCAAAATAACATTAGATTCAACATTATTTACAACCATGTATCCCTTTTTTTCTACTAAATCGACCAAAGCTTTCGCTTGTTCGTCCGTTAAATAACGATTACCGGTATGTATGGTGACATGAATACTTGATGTTGTTTCAATCGTTGAATTATGAATAGACAATTTTTCATCCAAATCTCTTAAAGCTTCAGAAATAGATGAATGATCATCAATCACAATCGTTAAACCTTGTTTACTTCCTTTGATCATAACATGCTGAATATTCTTCTTTCCCATGACGTCGTGCTCACCTCAATGCAATTTAATTCGACATGAGCGCTGACAATTCCTTTTTTTATAGAATCAATACCGTTTAATTATCTTCTTCAACAGTCCATTTTTTAATCCACTTAGCAAATACATAAGCGAACAGGAGTAGGAAGATTAGATTCAGAATTAAGGTAGGCAGCAATCTCATACGTGCAAATTCAATGAACGTCAATGAAGTATAACCAATTAAGGTATTCACCTCATAGACGATAATTTCTAAAATAGATATAGCAAGCAAACATACAGTTGAGACTATCCCAAGATTAATTTGCAGTACTTTCATCAGTTGAGTTGAGAAGTACACCATTAACGGCAAAGTGAATAAATAAACACCCAATACTTCTGTATAGACGACATCATAGAAGATTCCCATAACAAAAGCATATATGATTGCCATGTTCCTTTTTCCGTACACCCCTAAAAACACTAGAAAGATAATAATAAACCTTGGCACCAAGATGTAGGGTGTTGTATATAATTTCGCCGAAAATATTTCAACAAAAATCCCTTCAGATATAAAAACAAGGACAGCTAAAAGGAAGATTTTAAACCTTATCACAGGTCATCCCCCTCAGTGCTATCTGTATCTATAGTAGTCATTGTACGTTTTACAATCATTACGTTATTCAAATCATAGAAATTAGCTGCCGGCTTAACCAAAGCTGTTTGGGTTAATCCGTATTGATCGATAACGACCTCCTTAACCGTACCTATGACTAAACCTTCTGGGAACACCCCTCCAAGCCCGGATGTTGTCACATTCTCACCTTTTTTAATTTTAGCATCATAATGGAGACCTGTTAATAGCAAGGCTTGCTTATCTTCATCATATCCTTGGATAAATCCATATGATTTTTCTTTACTTTGCACCATTGCTGAAATACGGTTTTGCGGATCAAGAGCCGTCATTAATTGTACTGTAGAGGTAAATTGAGAAACACTTTTGACCTTTCCAATCAATCCCTCAGCAGTAATTACAGCCATATTTTTCTCAATCCCATTTACACTGCCCTTCGAGACCGTCAATGTTTCATGCCATCTCTCCGGACCTCTGCCAATGACAGTTGCATGAGAAACTGTATGATCACTTAAATCTTCTTTTTTCTTAAGTATATTGCTTAATTCCTCATTTTCTTTTTTCAAATCATATATCTCTGTTTCCAACTTCACATATTCTTCCAGGCGTGATTTAAGATTCTTATTTTCTTCATATGTATTCCTTAAATCTGAAAGATTCTCAAAAAAGCCCGCTACAGCAGAAGCGGGCTTATGGAAAATTGTTTGAACAAAGCCGGCCGAGTCCTTCATAAACTGTTCAGGCCAGCTCAATTCATCCCTTTCCCGAAGTGAGAACCCAATCAAAGCCACCAGAAAGATGATGCTAATCAGCAAGATAATCAATTTTTTGTTTAAGAAAAATTGTGGCATATCCTTGCTCCTCTATCATTATTATCCTCTTTCAGGATTTTTGCGTTCTATTATATTATCTTGAATCTTTTACTTTTGATTTGAACAAATGAATATGATCAAGTGCCTTACCAGTACCAATTGCTACACAATCCAATGGATTTTCAGCAATTAGAACAGGCATTTTTGTTTCTTCACTGATCACTTTATCCAGGTTGCGTAATAATGCGCCACCACCTGTTAGAACGATTCCGCGATCCATGATATCAGCAGCAAGCTCAGGCGGAGTTTTTTCAAGCGTATTTTTAACCGCATCTACAATCGCATACACTGTGTCATGAAGAGCTTTTGCAATTTCATCAGCAGTGATTTCAATTGTTTTTGGTAAGCCTGTTAATAAGTCACGGCCGCGAATCTCCATGTTTTCAATATCTTCAGGTTCACCAGCTGAACCGATTTCAAGCTTAATAGCTTCAGAAGTTCGATCACCAATCATCAAATTGTAGTTTTTACGGATATAGTTAATAATCGCTTCATCCATTTCGTCTCCTGCGATACGAATAGATTGGCTAGTCACAATACCGCCCAAAGAAATAATCGCGACTTCAGTTGTACCGCCACCGATATCTACAACCATGCTGCCTGTTGGTTCCCAAACAGGTAAGTTTGCTCCAATAGCAGCTGCAAACGGTTCTTCAATTGTATAAGCATCACGTGCCCCGGCTTGTCTAGTTGCGTCAACAACAGCTCTCTCTTCAACGGCTGTAATTCCGGATGGAACACATACCATTACATATGGCTTACGTGCAAATAAACCTTGGTTTTTTAACGCTTGTTTCATATAATATTTCATCATGGTTGCAGTCGTATCATAATCAGCAATAACGCCATCTTTCATAGGGCGCAAAGCCACAACATTACCAGGTGTACGGCCGATCATATTTTTCGCATCATTACCGACAGCAACAATGGATTTTGTATCTGTTTGAAATGCAACAACGGAAGGCTCACGTACTACAATGCCTTTTCCTTTAACATAAACAAGTGTATTGGCGGTTCCTAAATCAATTCCTAAATCTCTATTTCCAAGCATCTTTTAATATCTCCCTTTCTGAAACATATTCCATATTAGGTACGAGTTTTTTTATTTTCTTTTTCATATCATAAAGTTAAGTTCTTCAGTAATGTAATGAAAAATAAATTCTTTAAAAAGCATACGTAATATTATAGCTCATCCTCATGTGAATTCCTAGTATTATAAATATCCTTTTTCTTTAAGACTTACATATTTTTTCTCTCCGATAACCAAATGGTCTAAAAGTTCTATTCCCATAATTTTCCCACATTCAGCTAGACGTTTGGTTACTTCTATATCTTCTCGACTTGGAGTGGGGTCTCCTGAAGGATGGTTATGCAAGCATATTATAGATGCTGCTGATCTGCGGAGAGCTTCTTTGAAGACTTCACGGGGATGGACAATTGAGGCGTTTAAACTGCCGATAAAGATTGTTTGTTTATGGAGTATTTGGTTTTTCGTATTTAAATATATACATACAAAATGTTCCTGTGATAAAAAACGCATATCATTCATACAATAATTGGCACAGTCCTCTGGCGAACGAATCACGTACCTCTCTTCATTCGTCAAATTGCTGATTCTTCTTCCTAATTCCATAGCTGCAGCAAGCTGCACAGCTTTTGCTTCCCCAATACCTTTAATACTAGTCATTTCTTCAATACTTGCCTCTTTCAAAAGACGCAGCCCGCCAAACTTAGCCAAAAGTTGGTTAGCCAGATTTATCACTGAATCTTCCTTTGTTCCAGTTCTTAAAAGAAGTGCCAGTAACTCTTGGTTTGACAGACTTTCCGGTCCAAATTGGATAAATCGTTCTCTTGGGCGATCATCCTTTGGATAGTCTCTTATCATGATTTGCGTTGTATCCATCCATATTCTCCATTCCATTGACGGAGTGAGGCTATTCTTAAGGATGTACTAATTTTTCAAGTTCCCTCTTAAGTCTGGAAACCGGGAGCCCTACAACTGAGAAGTAGTCACCTTCGATTCTCTTCACCAGCAAGGAACCAAATCCCTGTATCCCGTAGGATCCCGCTTTGTCAAACGGTTCTCCGGTCAATACATATTGTTCAATTTCTTCTTTTTTTAATGGCCAGAATTCTACATCTGTTTTTTCATAAAACAAGATAGAATCTTGCCCTCTTATTAAGGAAACTCCTGTATAAACCTGGTGTACATTACCGGATAAACGATTCAGCATGGAAATTGCTTCATCTTTATTTTTCGGCTTGCCCAGGATGTCACCATCCATTACTACAATCGTATCTGCGCCTATCACAACGGAATCACGGTTAGTTTCAGCGATAACAGTTGATTTTATGCGTGCTAATTCCATCACTATTTCGTGAGGTTCCATTCCATCCTGATAGGTTTCGTCTGCATAACTTACTTTCACCTGAAATGGTGTGTTCAGCATTTCAAGCAATTCTTTTCTCCTTGGGGAAGAAGAAGCCAAGATTAAATCCAATCCTTTTCGCCACCTGCCATAAGAATTTATATAGATAGGGAGATACATATTCATCCTAACAGAATACGACACCATTCTCAATTCTTAAAGCAAAATAAAAAAGAGTACCCCGAAATGTGAAGTACCCTTTTAAACACAAATTGTATTTTTTATTTCCCGGAAAATACATTATAATCTATACCATTCATCAAAAAATTGAAGTATACATTTTTGAAGCTGCATTAAGGATGCTTCTTCTGGTTTAGATTGATAGGTAGACCAAGTTTTATTCATACTTTCACTTAAATTATGGAGATTTTGTAATTCTTTCGGAATATTCTCTAAATTAATAGACTTTATATCTGGCTTTTCTTTCGTTTCACTTTGTAATAGGCCCTCTGAAGCCAATTGTGTGTATTGACCGGTGTTGTGTATCATATTATGGATGACCTCTGTTTCTTTTGGTGTATAAGCTTTTTTTGTTTGGCCCTGAAAACGAATTTCCTTCCAATACGTATCGACACCTTCTCCTCTATATAAAAGTGCCAATTTCTTTGTATCCTGCAATGTAGCCGCTGCTCCTATATAAATAAAATATTTATCCTCCTGTTTAAGAATGATAGCAGGAATTCCATCCCCTTCAATAAGCGAGGCACGTTGTTCTGCTGCCTGTTTACTCGAGTAGACGCCGCCCTGAACGACAAAAGCATTCATATCCTTGACCATTTGCTTCTCGTCCTGAGGCGCTTGTTTATTGGAACCAAGCAGAGGAACAGAGTCCGGTACTTTAACAGTTTCCTCTCCGCCGCCAAATAGGACAATTTTTAAAATTACAACTCCAAATAATGTCCCGATTATAAGTGCTACCAATACAGGAATTCCTGCTGCAAGAACCGGTAATTTATTCATTTTTACATGGTCAAGAAAAGCCGTTTTTTGTGTCGGCTTTGTTTTTGCCTCGTTTTTTTTAACAGGTTTTTCTTCGGGTGCTGCCCAAAGAGACGGTTCTTGTTCATCCTCAACCGTGCTGGCAATTTCTTGGATCGTATCCAAAGTATCTGGATCTTCACTTGGAATCCATTTGTATTCCTTTTTTTCGCCATTTATGTTTACGATGATTGTTCGTTCCCGGGTTGGCTTATCCATTCCTTTGCCTCCGCGTTTTTTGTTCATCTTATCATTCTGTAAAAAAAAAAGAACAAGACTCTTGTCGTCTTGTCCAAAAAGGTTTCGCCAAATTTCTAGGATTCTCTATCCTCAACATTCTCTTCACGTATTTGATCAAGAGGCAACGGCAAATAATCTTCACCTTGCTTTTCACCGCATAATTTACGTTTCATTCCAATTAAACAGATGGATACTGCTTTTCCATCCTTAAATAGTACATAGGAATCTGTATGATCTAATCCCCATTTATCTCCTGTATCCGGATCAATGATGACATCCAAAAAACCTGAGGTAACAAGTTCGTTATATGTTACGGGGTTTACTAACGGTTCTTTATTGAATTCTTTATTCTTATAATAAACCGTACTGGCATTGCGCATGATATAGGCATTAGAGACGAAGGCCTGCTTTCTCGCCTTTTGGATGACATCGCCAATCACCAGGACAGCTATTGAAGCTATAATACCCAATATGACAATAATCGCCAGTAACTCAATTAAGGTAGCTCCATTTTCATTAGACTTCCTATTTATATTCCTTATCATTTCACTCACAACCTGAATGCTTCTATTAAACTACTCACTATCTTTTTTTGAATCGTCATATACGTCCGGTGCAATGCTTAATGGATTATCTTTATTAGCTGGTGGAGGCGCCTCTATATCCGGCAATTGGTTTTGTAAATCTAATCGCATTCGTTATGATTTCAGTTGATGATAAATCCTTTAGATAATAGGCCGCTTCTTCTGCTTTATCAAACCGTACTTCGAGTTTAATAGCACCATTTTCCGCATAAGAAAAGGTTTCAATAAATCCTCGTTCCGACAAAAATCCAATCAAATGTTTTAAAAGAAGTACTGTTTTAACAGGGTATTGGTTTGCCCATTTAACCTTTTCTGTTAATTGAGCAACAGAATTGCTATTCTCCTGAGATACAACCTTCTGCTGTTCCACTTCAATCATTTGAGCAGTCATTTCATATTCTTGTTCTAATGCATTCAACTGGCTTTGATTGCTCTGATATTGCCAAAAGTAAAGGATTCCGCAGAGAATACCGAGAAACACTGCAGATAAGATAATCAGGAGTACACCACGGTTTTTGCGCTCTTTTTTTGGCAGCAAGTTAATTTCTACAAGCATCATCTCACTCCTTTAAGAGCCAATCCCCCGGCTAAAAAAAGGACTCCGGCAATTCAGGTTCCTTATTGGTTTGTATATATCCCTTTGGAATACTCACCACAGTTTGATCATATCTATTTTTTATGTCAGTGATCACTTCAGTTAGATAAGGATGATCACCGGTTATGATTATTTTAGTGACCTGATGCTGCTCATGGCTTAAGGAATATTGATAAAAGCTTAGCACCCGATCAATTTCTGTATAAGTATCCTCCAACAATTGCATATAATCTTCTTTGTCACTGGAATATTCCATGATTTGCTGATCTTCATTTATACGCAATAGTTCCCATTCACTACTTTGCCCTGTAATAGGGATATTTTTCATAAAGATCGGCTTATCATTTACAAAAACACTTGTGTTGACGGTATGCAAATTAAATTCAATCAGTAAGAGATGGTCTTTCGAATCTCTTTTTCCTGCATGAAAAAACAGCCTGTACAGCGACAAAGGCGAAATATCTGCTTCTATAGGATAAAGCTGAGATTTTTCAAGCAAAGTGGCGTACTCCGATACCACCTCTTCTTCAGCAGCGAATAACAGAATTTCCTTTTTTCCTCCGTCTCTTCCAACAGAACCACATCAAAAATGGGTTCCTCAAATGGAAGATGTATACTCGTTCCCATTTCCAAATATAAGTAGCCCTTGATTTCATCATCTTTAATATCCTTTGGAATGGCAACCTTACGAATGACCAAACGGGAGTCTGGTACTAAAAACCGCACCTGACGTTTCTGTATTTTCCATTTAACAACACAATCACCTAAAATATCCTTTAGAAGGTCAAAATCAGTAATAATGCCGTCCTTTATAACACCGGCAGGTAAAAAATGCTCACCGCATTTATGAACAATCGGTGGGTCCAGCTGTTTAAGTTCTACATAACGAATCACATGGTCTTTTAATACCAGGTTCACAACCCGATTGCTGCCTGAAAATAAAGTAAAAGCCATTATAACTTCTCCCTTCCAAATCAATCACAAAAATTGTAAATACCAGTCTAGCAAGAACTCCCCAAAAAAGTAGGCCACCAGTGTACCAACGACGATGAACGGTCCAAATGGAATCGGCTTCCGCCGCTTCACAAGACCGATTAACATCCCAATGACTCCAAAGACAGCTCCAAAAAAGGTGGAGAATATAAAGGCGAGAATAACTCCCTTTACTCCCATCACAAATCCAATTAAACCGAATAATTTAATATCTCCGCCACCCATGCCGCCTTTGCTGATTACAGCGATAAAAAATGGGATTCCAAACCCGACAATAGCCCCAGCTATACCGTCCCACCATGGGTCCAAAGGAATAAATACCCGAATAAACAAAAAAACAACTGTAAAAAACAGCAGAATTTTGTTCGGTATAAGCATGTACGTAATATCCGATATAAAAATAATGATCAGCAGGGAAATAAGTGCCCATGCCACAAACAATTCAGCAGTCCAGCCCAGCAGCATCGGAGCTGCCATAAATAGAATAGCCGTTGTCAGTTCCATCATCGGATAAATAGGTGAAATGCCCGCCTTACACTTACGGCACTTCCCCCCTTGAAACAAGTAAGACAATACAGGGATAAGCTCTATCGGTGTCAATGTATGGCCGCAGGCCGGACAAGCCGACCTCGGAGCCACAATCGATTCCTTCGCTGGAATCCTCAAACCTACCACATTATAAAATGAACCAAAGATGAGACCGGTGAGGAAGATTAAGAGATAGAGAGTAAACATTACAATCATGTAATATTTTCCATCCAATTCTTCTCGAAGTGCTACAAATTTTTTCATTGGCATTGACGTATATTCATATTGGGTATCCCCTAAAAGATCCTCAAGCTTTGTCGGGTAATAATTTTTATTATCGTAAATCTCCAAAACTCTTATTTTTGGAGTGCTTTCCGCTCCATGTGTTACGTTAGGAGCCTGCAATACCGTTGGAAATAAAATAATAATAGCAATTGCTAGTTTTAGCCGTCTTTTCATATACCCACCCCTCTACCCTGTATTTTAAATAGAATCTATTCTTCACTCATACAAATTACCTATATTATCACTTATTATACATTCTTTACCATTATATTGTATATTTTTCAATAAATTATCTGCTCTATTTATAAATATTAATCTTATAGGATATTGTTGATTTACAGAGATAGGTAGATTTAACTTCATCTTTTTATCAAAATAGTAATTAATGCTTGAATTACTTCGATTTCTCTTTCAAAATTTTTATCAGCTGTTCCATATATGAAACTCACTTCTACACAAATAGCTTTAGTCTATTTCTCTTGAACAAAAAAGACGTATTCCTCCTCTCTAGTAGTCGGAATACGTCTCTTTTATTTAATATATTGCGCCACTTTGTTACGTCCGGCGCGTTTTGCTCCTGTATACATAGCCCGGTCTGCATGACGGATTAATGAGTGAGGATCATCCGCATCAATTGGAGCGGTTGAAACTCCAATTGATGCAGTTACTCTTACATGAACCCTCCTGCTTTCACTACCTAAATCAGATACTAATTCATACGGCTTTGTTCCAATTTTTTGACGTACCAGTTCGGCAAATTTATAGCCTTCCTCCACTCCTGCACCAGGGAGGACAAGCACAAATTCTTCACCGCCATATCTGGCTGCAATCCCTTTAAATTGTACGAGTGAAGACAAACGTTCTGCTACCTGGCATAAAACTTCGTTCCCACCCAAATGTCCGTAAGAGTCATTTATTGACTTAAAGTGATCCAAGTCTATTAAGATAAGAGTTAATGTATCCAGCTTTCTTCCCCTTATCAGGATAAATTGTTCTTTTAAGTAATCTTCCAGAAAATAGTTGTTATATAGATTTGTTAAAGAGCAGCGTTCACTTTTGGCTTTTGTTTCTTCATAATGCTTCGCATTTTCAATAGCTGAAGCCAGATATGTAGAAAGAATATCTGCAATCGTTATCTGACTGTTTTCAAAAAAGTTTCTTTTCGAAGATATATGAAGGACAATCCCTTCCATTTGCTCTGCATTTAAAACCGGAACAATCAAGACGCTTTCTGCCCAATCAGGAATACCATGGTTTTCGTATTTCTTCAGGGAGGCAGAGCTCTGAATCAGCAATGTTTTTTTTGATTTCCATACTTCTCCTAACAAGCTGTCTGTTGCCGAGATTAAATTCAAATGGGGCATACCAGTCTCATTTTTACTTTCATAACGAACCATACGAAGGCGATTATTGGCTTTGCTATCCACACTAAGAATATAGGTTTCGTCCACTGGGAAAATCCTTGAAATTTCACCCAAAAATAAATCCAGTACTTGCTTGACTTCTAATCTTTCTGTCAATCTGTGACCAATTTGGCTCGCTTTTTGCAAATCTTCATTCATATGGTCAGCCCGATAATACAGTCTCATCACAAGAGCCAAACTCACAAGCGGTACGCCAACAATAATAATGGCTACCACCCCCAGCTCCTGATAGGTTGAATACAATAATAAACCGATTGGAAAGATGATAATACTGGATACGATATCCGCAACCTGATCTTTTGCAACAAACTCTACTTTTGCCTTATATACAAACACATCTATGAGTAAAGCACAAATAAAATTAGATAAGAACCAGACAATTTGGTGGATTACAATTAATGAAAATACACTTATATCCGATAAGTCCAAATTAGAATGCTGACCGCCAAGCAAATAATAGATTAATCCGCTTGTTAATGAATTAATAAAAAACATTAAAGAATTCATCGGAATGCGGAAAAGCTCATCCTTGCTTATTTTTATTCTATAGAGCAATGTTATTACTCCGATTTGCGAAAGGATTATTTCAACAAATAATCCGTACTCAAGGAATAGAGCCAAGGATACACCCTGAAGGAGAAAAATTGGCAATCCATTTATCATAATAGGGTAATACGTAATAATACAAAGCAGTAATAGGAACAGAAGAATATCAATCGAAAAAAAGCTTCCTAAAATAGGATACTCCGTATATGAAATATATAAACTTGCAGGGACGATCAATAACCAAAGTATCCAAATAATGAAGCGTTTTTGTTTTGTAACCATTACCGCCCCTCCGTTCAGGAATTTCATCCATCTTATGTCAAATTTTATCAAAAATTCCGACATCTGTCACACAAGTATTTACAAAAACAGGTCTTATGGAGGATTGTCATGAACATCATTACTTTTACATGAATTTAGTTATGACTTTCGAATAATTTCATTGACGATATATGGACGAATAGACGCCAAAAAATATAAAGAGCCTGTGACCAATAGCATATCTCTGTCTTTCATTTTGGCTAATATCTCATTTATTCCTTCTACCCAATCTTTTTTTACATCCTTATGAGGGTGTCGGCTATGTTTAAAAAGCTCCTCTGCCTCATTCATTCGTTCTAATGGAATCTCCGTAAAAGTTATACTTGCTGCCTTTTGTTCAATCATCTGAATCATCTTTGTATAATCCTTGTCCTTTAAGGCCGCAAACAAAATATGTATATCACAATTTGGGTAACGATCATCAATCGTTGAAAGCAGAGAGTTTATACCTGACACATTATGTGCGCCGTCCAGGATGATTAGCGGCTGGTTCGACACAATCTCAAAACGCCCTTTCCATCTGGCAGATGCCAGTCCTTTGCTGATACTTTCTTCCCGAATCGAAAAGCGATACGTTTCACTAAGTAATATTGAACTGATGACAGCAAGCGCTGCATTCTCAACTTGATGGCTTCCAAGCATGCTAATATGTAAATTCTCCAGTAAGTATTCTCGCCATTTAACCGTGAAAACTTCCTGATTTTCAGGGTGAGAGCGGTTTAAAATCTTAAATTCTTTTCCTAGCGTATATAAAGCAGCATTCATTTTCTCTGCCTGTTTTGCGAGGGGCTCTAATGCTTCCTCATCTTTTACACCTGTAACAACTGATGTTCCATTCTTGATAATTCCTGCTTTTTCTGTTGCTATTTTACTCAGAGAATTCCCGAGAATGTTGGTATGCTCTAAAGAAATGCTAGTAATGATCTCCAAAAGCGGTTCAATTACATTAGTGGAATCAAGTCTTCCCCCAAGTCCTGTTTCAATAATAAGAATGTCCGGTTGCTCATTTTTAAAGTGCAGAAAAGCTAATATAGTCGTTACTTCGAAAGCAGTCAGATAATCCCCTTCTTGCTCTGCTTCATTTAAAACAGGGAGGAGGTAATTTAAACATTCAACTAGCTTATTGTCCGAAATCATTTCCTCATCAATCATAATTTGTTCGTTCAGCTTTTCAAGATAGGGAGATGTAAAGGTACCTACCCGGTAGCCCTCTGCCACCAAAATATGTTTTAAAAATGTAAGCGTAGAACCTTTGCCATTTGAGCCTGCTATATGTATACAAGGAATGCTGCGCTCCGGATTTCCCAATTTACGTAAGACTCTTTCCATTCTTTCCAGGCCAAAATCCATCCCAAGTTTTGCTGTACGGTCTGCAAGAAATTTCTCTGCCTGTTGATAATCCTGTATCATTTTTTTCACTCCTCAACCATTGCGCTATGTATTAGTATGTCATGATTGAACAAAAACACCCTGTTCAAATGCTTCGAACAGGGCGCAATAAAATGTCTTAAGCCAATTCTTCTAAATCCTTCAGGCGGCTTTGTACAGCCTCACGTTTTTCAACATAGTCTGCCAGCTTCGCTTTTTCTTCTTCAATCACCTTTTCAGGCGCTTTTTTCATGAAGCCTTCATTGGATAGCTTTTTCTCAATTCTTTCTACTTCTTTTTTCCATTTTTCAAGTTCTTTTTGAAGACGTTTTTGTTCCTCTTCAATATTTAATAGACCTTGCAATGGAAGAATTAATTCAACACCCGTTACAATAGCTGTCATCGCTTTATCATCAGCAGGGATGTCTGTACCAATTGTTAATTCCTCTGGATTACAGAAGCGCTCGATATAGCTGCTGTTTTTTTCAAGAACAGCTTGTGTTTCTGCATCTTTCGCCTTCAAAGAAAGCTTGATTTTTTTGCTGAGCGGCGTGTTCACTTCTGCGCGAATATTACGTACTGTACGAATGATTTCGACAAGCAATTTCATTTCATCAGAAGCTTTTTCATCCGTTAAGTCCGGATTTACAACAGGCCAAGATGCTGTTGTGATGGACTCCCCTTGGTGAGGAAGGTTCTGCCAAATTTCTTCAGTGATGAATGGCATAAATGGATGTAACAATCGCATCGTTTGATCCAATACGTACGCAAGGATAGAACGTGTTGTAAGTTTAGCTTCCTCGTCTTCTCCATATAGAGGGAGCTTCGCCATTTCAATATACCAATCACAGAAATCATCCCAAATGAAGTTGTATAATGCACGGCCAACTTCACCGAATTCATATTTATCTGCCAGTCTTGTTACAGTTTCAATCGTTTCGTTTAGACGAGTTAAAATCCATTTATCCGCAACTGATTTTTCGCCTGTTAAATCAATCTCTTCATATTTCAGCCCATTCATATTCATCAAGCAGAAACGGGATGCATTCCAAATTTTATTGGCAAAGTTCCAAACAGATTCTACTTTTTCATAGCTGAAACGTAAATCCTGACCTGGTGAGCTTCCAGTTGTTAAGAAATATCTTAATGAATCCGCACCATATTTCTCAATAACCTCCATTGGATCTACACCATTGCCAAGAGATTTACTCATTTTCTTGCCATGCTCATCACGTACAAGTCCATGAATCAATACATCTTTGAATGGACGCTCTCCAGTGAATTCAAGTCCCTGGAAGATCATTCTTGATACCCAGAAGAAAATAATATCGTATCCAGTCACAAGAGCTGCTGTTGGATAATAACGTTTAAAGTCTTCTGAATCTGTATCAGGCCAGCCCATTGTGGAAAACGGCCATAACGCAGAACTGAACCATGTATCCAATACATCTGTATCCTGCGTCCAGTTTTCGATATCTGCAGGATCTTCCATTCCTACATATACCTCGCCTGTTTCCTTATGGTACCAAGCCGGAATGCGGTGACCCCACCAAAGCTGTCTGGAGATACACCAGTCATGGATATTATCCATCCAATTCAAATATGTTTTCTCAAAGCGTTCCGGTACGAATTCTACTTTACCTTCAGTGGATTGCATTTCAATTGCACGCTCTGCCAATGGTCCCATTTTAACAAACCATTGTGTAGATAAATAAGGCTCTACAACAGATCCGCTTCTTTCAGAGTGTCCAACCTGATGGATATGCTCTTCAATTTTGAACAACACTCCCTGATCCTGAAGATCTTTCACAATTTGCTTACGGCAATCGAAACGGTCCATACCTTCATATTTGCCAGCCTTCGCGTTCATCGTTCCGTCTTCATTCATAACTAGAATGCGTTCAAGATTATGACGATTACCTACCTCGAAGTCATTAGGATCATGTGCTGGTGTAATTTTTACAACCCCGGAACCAAAATCCATCTCTACATAATCATCGCCAACAATCGGAATTTCTCTTCCTACGATTGGCAGGATAACCGTTTTTCCAATCAGGTGCTTATAACGGTCATCTTCCGGGTGAACTGCAACTGCTGTATCGCCAAGCATTGTTTCCGGACGAGTTGTCGCAACTTCAATATGCCCGCTGCCATCTGCAAGTGGGTAGCGCATATGATAAAAAGCACCCTTAACCTCTTTATGAATTACTTCAATATCAGAGATCGCTGTTTTTGTACTTGGATCCCAGTTAATAATATATTCACCGCGGTAAATAAGGCCTTTTTCATAAAGTTTTACAAACACTTCACGAACAGCTTTTGAAAGTCCCTCATCTAGAGTAAAGCGTTCACGAGAATAATCTAGGCCCAATCCAATTTTTGCCCATTGCTCACGGATATGGGATGCGTATTCCTCTTTCCATTTCCATGTTTCTTCAACAAATTTCTCACGTCCCAAATCATAACGTGAAACACCTTGATTGCGCAGTTTTTCTTCTACCTTCGCTTGAGTTGCGATTCCCGCATGGTCCATACCTGGCAGCCATAATACGTCATAACCCTGCATTCTCTTCATTCTTGTCAAAATATCCTGAAGCGCAGTATCCCATGCATGACCTAAATGCAGTTTACCCGTTACGTTTGGAGGAGGAATTACAATCGTATAAGGTTCTTTTTGTTTATCCTGTCCCGCTTCAAAGAATTTACCCTTTAACCACCAATCATAGCGTCCTTTTTCGATTGATTGAGGATCGTATTTGGTTGGCATACCAATATCCGTTTGTTGCTCCATTTTTCATTCTCCTTTACTTTCATAATTGGTGAAAAACGCAATAAAAAAACCGCTTCATCCTCTATATAAAAAGGACGAAACGGTATGTCTCGCGGTACCACCTTTGTTCCAATACAAATAACTGTTGTATCGGCACTTCATTTCGTTAACGGCTCTTCACCGGTTATCCGCTACTATTGACGTTCACGGAAACAGCTCCCGGGCGACCTTCTGCGATTACGGTTACTGAAGGAATCTTACAGCCGATGGATTCCTCTCTCTTACAGTCTTAATCACATACTCTTCCCATTCAAAGCTTTTCATTGTTATTTTGGTTTCTCATAATCGGAAATCATTTTTTAATACTGTTATCATACATAAGTATGCATCTACTCGTCAATCATTGTTTCCCATTTTTCTATATTTTATTCAAGCCTATGTCCAAGGTGTCATCGTCAATTCTCATTCTTAGACGCTTTAAATAATGCTGTACAGACACCCATTCAGGGGGAATTTTATATTCTATCATAAAGGGGGAATTTACATGCGAAAAAAGGTAACTCAATACAATATGCCTCCGTGGATTCGAAATACAAGAAATGTCTTACAGCAATTCTCCATTCCCTTTGCCGTTTTTCAAGGAATCCGGACATTCTTTTTTCCGACCACTTTTGATTTATTTCTGCTATTATTACTGATTGGTCTTGCTTTAGCCTTCCACTTTGATATTCTGTAATCTTTTATAACTATTCATTTAGACCAGGTAGGTTTGCCTGGTTTTTGTTTGATACAGCCTATCATTTTATTATGTTGATGCCATATCTTTTATTTCTCTTCCTTCGCCTTTTTGCTTTCTTCTATTTGTTCCATCCTCATAATAATATATTCAATGTTTTTTAATAACCAATACTGCCTTTGGAATCTTCGGCAAAATTGTATTTCATCCTGTTTACCTTTTTTTCTGGAGTATTGTTCTACTACCTTGATACAATTAGCCGGATAGGCTAAATAGGATAAGAATAAACGCAGCTCACCCTCCTTGTAGGGAAAATACTTCAGATAAAGATAGATCCACTCAACTATTTCTTCACCCTGGATTGGATAAGTTTTTAACTGCTTAACGACAAAAGGCAATAAGTCGAAATAGGCAGGTGCGGTTTTACTCTGTTCAAAATTGATAAAATGGCCATAACCATTTTCACTATATAAGAAATGATGAATTGAGATATTTCCATGGGTCACCACACTGCGTACTTTTTCTTCTTCCTTTGTTAGGTCAAACCACTCCTTCAGTTTATTTAAGGAATACGTCAGAGCCTGAGACAAGTCATAAAAGCACATACTAAACAACTGCTCAAACGGAGACATATACCACTTCTTTTCGATGGTTGTTACCATTTCACGAATAAATTCCTTTTGCTCCTCCCACTCCTTGACTGTTTTTTCATAATGCTCTTCCCGTTCCTCTTTCGTAATGTTAATTTCTTTGCCAGATAGCGTATGCATTCTTGCCAATTCCCTGAACATCTGCTGGTGTCGTTCTGCCCGTTCCTCTATATGTTCATCCGGCAGCCAAGGCATAAGGTAACTGATTTTATCATGAGTTAATACTCCATATCTGCCATCAACTGTTGGAAAAATCGGAACAATTCGGTTATATCCATTTTGATATAGGTTCTGCACATTTTTGATAAAATCAATGCCTTTGGTTGCCGGGATGGTTTTAATCGCAAATATACCATTGTTCGTATATACTTTTTTTACTTTTCCAAAATCCTCGTAAAATTCAAGTTCCAATTGATAGTTTCTTAGAAACTCAGATATCCACTCCTGATCTTTTCTTAACATTCCTCTGGCACCCTTTCTGCATGTGCCCTTTTTGGAAACCAATGAAATCTATTTCAGCTGCCCTATCATAAGTCATTATTTTTTAATGAGCTATGCAGCCATGTTTCTCACAGTTAAATTGCATTGTACTATTCCTATTAAAAAAGCAGAGCATATAATGCTGTGCTCTGCTGTTAACTAGACCTATTATTTATAAGAAGCAGCAGCTTCAGGAATATAAATTACCTGACCAGCTTTTAGATCGGATGTTAATTCCAACCCGTTTATTCTCGCGATATGCTGAACGCTCGTTTTATATCGATCTGCCAGAACATCAATATTTTCTCCATTTTGGACAATACAGACTCTTACTTTTGATTGTTGTGATTCTTCCTCCTCTGTAAATAAATCGTATAACAAAGATTTAGACTTACCTTCAGTTTGATCTTCGTTCTCCTTCCCATTCTTTCTTTTAGAATCAGACGATTGATACTTTTTCTCTACATACTGATTGGATGTTTGTTCTTTGTTCTGTTGACGTATGCGAGAAACATTTGTTTCCGGTTCTACTGCAGCTTTATTCAAATCTGGTGCTACATTCGCTTGAGATTGGTGCGGCTGTACTCTGTCATATTCTGAACTTTCCTCTTTTTCATATTCTGAACTTTCCTCTTTTCCATACTCGGCAGTAAAAGGAACGACTTCCATTAATTCCGGAGGACCCTCATCAAATCTATTATCATATGGAATGGAAAAAGATTGGTTTTCATCTTTTTGCTTTTGTCTGTCAACTAATTGGTCCGGTTCAAAAGCAAAAGGGCTATAGTCCTTGTCTGTATGATCTGACTCATCATTCGGCTGTGTTTCTTCATAATCGGCTGGTTGATGCAGTCGGGGTGACAATTTAGTTTCAACATAAAAATGGTCATCCTGGTTATGATTACTCTCTATATAAGAAGTTGGGTTCTTGAGATAAATCTCAGGCGAATCTGCCAAATCCTCCTGCTCCTGATCCTCATCCTCAGAATTTTCCCGATATAAATGCACCTCTATCTGTTCTTCCTCTTGCTCATTATGGACTTCTGCCTGAATAGTAATCTCCTCTGCTGACTCCTCAAAATCTTCGTTGATTTTATTCCATGTATGAGTATGATGCTCTTCCTGAAATCGCCCGGATGTTCCATTTTGATAGTTTGAAGTCTCTTCCCGTTCCTCTGTCTCTGTCACTTGCGTCTGCTCTTCAGGCAAATTATCGTAAACTCCACCAATCCATAAATCTGCTCTAATTTGCAGATATCCCTTTTCTGGCAGCTTATAATCAAAGGTATGCACACCTATATTAAGCTCATCCATTTCCCGAACTCTTTCTGCAGGAATCGTTATATCTACAGGAAATTGCTGATGGAATTCAAATAAATGATGCTCCCTTTGTTCGATTACAGAAACATAGCGCCGAAACGGATCTTCTGCTCCTTCTTCCTGTCCTGTTGCCTCAGTGGCCTTATATTCCCCCATTAAATCCAGAGTCCCTTTAAGAATCACATACTGTTCTACTTGATGAGCTGAAACATTTGGTTCAAGCGAAATGGAATACAGTTCCTCAACTTCCTGTCCCCTTTGAAACCACACACTCTCTTCTAATGAAAATCGTAATGACGATGCATGATCCTCAGACACCCAATTTCCTCCCTTCAGCCCTTTTCATCTAAATGCCATTATCAGCCTATGCTGCAGATACAGAAAATATGTGCTTTGTTAAACGTATGTCTGGAGAATAAAAAAATTCCCCCGAGAGCATACTCGGGGGAATCTACTAATCACTTTATCTCATTCAAATTGGAGCATGGACTCTCGCCTAAAACAAAGGTAAGCAGCAGTAAGAAGTCGATTAGTTCAACTAATGCTCCGTGTGGAATGAAAGTAATTCCTCAACGGACATTGTTTCACTTTATCGTTTAATTGCTTTAAACGCTTTTTGGGCAGCCTGTATAGTCTTTTGAATATCTTCATTACTATGTTCAACTGAAAGAAAGATTCCTTCAAATTGAGAAGGCGGCAAGAATACACCATTTTCCGCCATTTCTTTATAATAATTCGCAAAAAATTGAAGATCTGATTGTTTTGCAGACTCGTAATCTTTAACCTGTTCATTAGTAAAGAAGAAGCCAATCATAGACCCTGCTCGATTACACGTTAAAGGTACTTGGTAGGTTTCAGCTGCTTCCTTAAACCCTGCCTCTAAGAGATCTGCTTTTTTAGTAAACTCTTTATACGTATCCTCATTAAGCTGGATTAACGTTTCATAACCGGCTGTCATCGCAATCGGATTTCCTGATAATGTACCGGCTTGATAGATGGAACCGCTTGGCGCAATTTGGCTCATGATCTCTTTTTTACCGCCGAATGCTCCTACTGGAAGTCCTCCGCCAATTACTTTTCCTAGACAAGTTAAATCTGGAGTAACATCGAAATGACCTTGCGCACATTGATAATCAACACGGAAACCGGTCATAACTTCGTCAAAGACTAATAAAGAACCGTGATTTTCAGTAATTTCTCTTAATCCCTGCAAGAAGCCTGGCAGTGGAGGGACTACTCCCATATTTCCCGCAACTGGCTCTACAATTACAGCTGCTATATCTTCGCCATATTGGTCAAAAGCAAGTTTTACACTCTCAAGATCATTGTATGGAACTGTAATGGTATTTCGCGCAACGCCCTCTGGAACACCAGGGCTATCTGGCAAACCAAGTGTAGCAACTCCTGAACCTGCTTTGATAAGCAATGAATCTCCATGTCCGTGATAACATCCTTCAAATTTAAGGATCTTATCTCGTCCTGTATATCCTCGTGCCAGACGAAGTGCGCTCATGGTTGCTTCTGTACCGGAGGAAACCATCCGTATCATTTCAATTGATGGGACACGATCAATTACAAGCTGTGCCAATTTATTTTCCATTAAAGTTGGAGCACCAAAGCTTGTACCAGTTTCAGCAACCTTTTTAATCGCCTCTACTACCCGGTCATTTGCATGGCCAAGAATCAGCGGTCCCCAGGAAAGAACATAATCAATATATTCATTGCCATCAATATCATAGATTTTTGAACCCTTTCCTCTTTCCATAAAAATCGGATCCATATTTACAGATTTAAAAGCACGGACAGGGCTGTTTACGCCGCCCGGCAATAAATTGATGGATTCCTGGAATGCTTTCTTAGAATTTTCATATGAACGCATATGCTGCAATCTCCTTTATATATGGAATTAATTTGATTCTTTTAACCATTTTGCTGCATCTTTTGCAAAGTAAGTAATGATTAAATCTACACCGGCACGTTTCATACCAGTTAGCATTTCCATCACAATAGCTTTTTCGTCAATCCAGCCATTTGCACCTGCTGCTTTAACCATGGAATACTCTCCACTTACATTATAAGCTACAAGAGGCAGATTTACCGTATTCTTCACATCGCGAATGATATCAAGGAAAGCAAGAGCTGGCTTCACAATGATGAAATCCGCTCCTTCCTGAACGTCTGATTCAGCTTCACGCAGGGCTTCAATCCGATTGGCATAATCCATTTGATAGGACTTTCTATCACCAAATTGGGGTGCTCCGTTTGCTGCTTCACGGAATGGACCATAAAATGCGGATGCATATTTAACGGCATAGGACATGATTGGAATGTGCTGATACCCTGATTCATCAAGACCCTGGCGAATCGCAGCCACAAATCCATCCATCATATTGGAAGGAGCAATAATATCCGCTCCTGCTTCCGCCTGGCTGACAGCTGTTTTAACCAAAAGCTCCAGACTTTCATCGTTTAAGATTTCATCATTTTCAACCATACCGCAGTGACCGTGGCTTGTATATTCACATAAACATGTATCAGCTACAACAAGAATTTCAGGATAGTTTTCTTTTACAAAACGAATCCCTTTTTGGACAATCCCATGTGTATGAAAAGCACCTATCCCACATTCATCCTTATTTTCCTGATCCGGTACTCCAAAGAGAATGACAGATTTGATACCAAGTGAAGCCACTTCATCCATTTCCTCTTTCAAACGATCCATGGAAAATTGATAGATTCCTGGCATAGAAGTAACGGGGTTCTTTTCATTTGTACCTTCCGTAATAAAAATCGGATAAATAAAGTCTTCTACATGTAAATGTGTTTCACGCACAAGCGCTCTCATAGATTCATTTCTTCTTAATCTTCTGTGTCGATTAAATTCAATATTGGCCATTTTAAGGTCCTCCTATATTACGAATAATACTGCCTTAATTCTTTCATCATTTCATCTACGGTATATTGCTCCGGACATAATGTGACAGCCACGCCCAGTTCTTCGGCTCTTTTCCTCGTGACCGGTCCGATTGCAACTGTCACTTTATCTATCAAACAGTCAAATAAATGATGTTTTTTCACGGTCTTCATAAAATGATTTACTGTCGAAGGGCTCGTAAATAATAGAATATCTATCTTTTTATTTGTAAGTACATCCACCAAGGCTTGTTCACTGTCTTCTGGCATACGGTTGCTGTAAATAACGGACTCCTCTGTATGTATACCTGCAGCTATCAGCCCATTAAATAGATAATCTCTCGCCAAATCACCCTTTATAATGAGCACAGATTCGCTCGTATCCACTACTTCCAGAAACGCAGGCAAAAAAGATTCAGCTACATATTTCGGTGGGATAAAAGTAGGCTGCAGACCATGTTCCTGCAAGGCTGCTTTCGTTTTTTTACCAATGGCTGCTATTTTAGGATAGATTCCTTCAAATTCCATTTCGTTCAGCATCTCACAAAATAGATCAACACCCGGCTTGCTTGTGAAAACGATCCAATCAAAAGATTCCAGCCTGCTCAGCTTTTCTTTTACTGATTCAAGCCTATCTGCATCAACCTTTTGAAACGAAAGAAGAGGCACCTTAATTGGTACCCCTCCATGCTCAGCAATCATGGCACACAATTGTTCGGCCTGCGCTTCTTCTCTTGTAACCAATACGCCTTTACCCGAAAGAAACAAGGAATGCTTCATTTAGCTTTCCATCTCCTCTTTAACCTTTTCAATTAAAGTCTTTGCTCCCCGTTCGATTAGGCGATTGGCAGCTGTTATACCTAAGCTTTCAGGATCATCTCCTGAAATTTGTTCACGATAAATGGTACGCCCATCAGGCGTTCCGACGAGTGCCTGGAATTGTAAGGTCCCTTTTTCGTCTTTATATGCAAAACCTGCAATTGGAACCTGACAGCCACCCTCCATTTTATTGAGGAAGACACGCTCCGCTGTAACAGCTTCTTTTGTATCCTGACAAGTTAATTTAGCTAATTCCTGCAATAGCTCATGATCGTCTGCTCTGCATTCAATCGCCAGCGCCCCTTGGCCAACTGCAGGTATGCAAGTATCTTCATCAAGGAAATCACTGACAACATCCTTTTTCCAGCCTAATCTCGAAAGACCTGCTGCCGCCAATACGATTGCATCATATTCTTCATCTTTTAATTTTTGAATACGTGTATCCACATTCCCTCTAATCCACTTGATTGTTAAATCCGGACGTTTTGCCAACAATTGAGCACTTCTTCTTAAGCTGCTTGTACCGACAATCGCACCTTCCGGAAGTTCTGCAAGCGTTAGATTATTTTTTGAAATCAACACATCACGATGATCCTCACGCTCTGGAATACAGCCAATTGTTAACCCTTCTGGAAGCTCTGCCGGCATGTCTTTCATGCTATGAATGGCCATATCAATTTCCCCATCTAGCATGGCTTGTTCGATTTCTTTTACAAAAAGACCTTTTCCTCCGACCTTAGAGAGAGTTACGTCTAAAATCCTGTCACCCTTTGTCACAATTTCTTTCAATTCAAATTCAAACGGTAATCCCAGATTTTTCAGCTGGTCAATAACCCAATTAGATTGTGTCAATGCTAATTTACTTCTACGTGAACCGATAATGATTTTTCTCATGATTTACCCTCCATCAATAGACATGAAATGCTGATATGCTGCCGAAAAAGAAGAAATTCACTAGCACTAACAAGAATGAACCAATATTCCAATAAGCGAGTGATTTCCCATAAATCCGGTTGTTAACTTTAAGATATAAATAGATTCCATATATAATTAGGCAGGCAAATGAGCCAAGAATTTTACTATCATACCAATTAATATCCGAAACGATTATATAGGCCCATTCAAGACCTAGTATTAATGATAATAATAACAGAGGTACACCGATTGCTACCAGTATATAAGACAGCTGTTCCAGTTTCGCCAGATCTCCCAGCCTGTTCAGCCTTTTCCCCCATTTCTTTCGCTTTAATAAATCGTACTGTATTAGATACAAAATTGAAAAGACAAAGGAAAGAGCAAACGCTGCATAAGATAGAATGGCAACTGTAATATGAATCATGGATAGCTCAGATAACACCTTAGTTTGCGCTTCTGCCGTAGAATAGGATTCTAATGTTGAGAATATATGAATGACCATCAAACCAAACCCTATTACATTTGTAAAAAACATAAAAAAATCTGTCCGTATTATCCGGTTTAGGATGAGTGAAAAGGTAATCAATATCCACACGTAAAAATATAATCCTTCAAATAAGGTAAGAACCGGGAATCTTCCCACTTCAAACATATATAGACATAAAAAAATTGTTTGCATCAACCAAACAATCGAAAGAAACCAGAAGGCTGCCTTATGAGCCTTCCGATTATTTTGTAAAAAATCTATGAAATAGAATAAGACACTAAGTCCATATAATATAATTGTAATTTCTTGCAATCTATTTAAATTAATATCAATCATATATCCCATCCTTGCTTAATATGGTTGTGACACCACTTTCAAGACAGGTCTATTTTGCTGGACCGATGTTTTAGATTGGAATGGCATTGCCGCCTTAAATTCCTGTTCTTCTACAAGCTCCTCAATATTGAAGATCGAGACAAATGCCTGTAAAGCAGCCTCTGGATTCTTCATTTCTGCCATATCTTTTGCATAAAGAATCGGATCTTTAAGCATCTGATTAATGATGCTCTTCGTATGCTTATTAATAACCTTCCATTCTCTTTCACTTAGGCCTGGTAATTTACGCTGCATACTCTCCATTGTTTCTGCCTGAATATCTAATGCTTTCTCGCGCAATGCAGAAATCACAGGAACAACACCAAGCATTTTGATCCATTGATTGAATTCAACCAGCTCACTTTCAATCATGATCATAATTTGTTCTGCTGCTTCTTTTCTTTCTGCCAGGTTCGCCTGAACGATACCTTCTAAATCGTCTATATCATAAAGAAAGACGCTGTCCAGTTCCATTAGTTTAGGATCTAAATCACGCGGTACGGCAATATCAACCATAAAAATCGGACGGCCTTTTCTTAAAATGTTGATATTTTCCATCATTTCTTTTGTAATTACATATTCCTTTGATCCAGTCGAACTGATTAATATATCTGCATCAAGCAGGGCACATTGCAATTCCTGAAGCATTTTTGCCTGTCCAGAGAATTTAGATGCCAATATTTCGGCTTTTTCCAAGGTTCTGTTAATTACCGTTACTTGATTGGCACCATTGCTATATAAATTTTCAATGGCAAGCTGGCCCATTTTCCCGGCACCGACTACGAGGATTTTCTTATCCTGAAGCGAACCAAAGATTTTTTTACCAAGCTCAACCGCTGCATAGCTGATTGATACCGCATTTTTATTGATTTCCGTTTCAGAGTGAGCTTTTTTGGCAAGCGTAATCACCCGTTTAAACAGATTATTAAACAATACTCCGACGGTATTTTCTTCCTGTGCCTGCTGGAAGCTTTTCTTCACCTGTCCAAGTATTTGAGTTTCTCCCAATACCATGGAGTTCAATCCACAGGCAACCTGGAATAAATGATTAACTGCTCCGTCCTGCTCATAAACATATAAATAGGAGGAAAGTTCATTTTGGTCAACCGCGAACCACTCTGCTAAAAATTCTTTAATATAATATCTGCCCGTGTGCAGCTGATCCACTACTGCATAAACCTCTGTCCGATTACAGGTGGAAACAATGATATTTTCAAGGATACTTTTTTTCTTACTTAATGATTTCATCGCTTCCGGCAGCTGTCCCAATTCAAAACTGACTTTTTCACGGATTTCAACAGGAGCAGTTTTGTAATTAAGACCGACAACAATTATATGCATTTCCCCTGTCACACCCCCATCTGAGCATATTCTTTTGCAAGTATATCATTGGTGTATATGAAAAATTTTCCACAAATTGTGAACATTATCGTAACTCTATATCAATTAAACATGTAAATGAGAAATTCTCATGAAATAAAAACCTGATATAATTAATGTATAATAGGTTAAATCTTAATTGCCAAAATGTTTCTCTGACAGTATTATGTGTAAATTAAATCACTAATTGTACATTATCAAAGATTAGAATAATTATCAATAATAATAAACCGGGAGACTACATATGAAAGAATATCGTTATTTTTCAAGCACTATTTTGATTGGCTTTGGTCTTTTTTATTTTTTAAAATCAATTAACTTTTCCCTATTGTCACCTTATTATTCATGGGGATCTCTTTGTATTATTATCGGATTAGCCTTTCTTGCTGAAAGCAGGTTTGGCAGTCATTCTGATTTTATACTGCCTGGAATCTTGCTCACTGGATTCGGTTTACACCAATACATAGCCGTCCATTTGGAAAACTGGCCAGCTGAGCATACAGCCCTATTTTTATTTATTAGTTTGGGTCTGTTATTGCTTCATCTAAAAAAGGGAGTTGGTAAAGGCCCGGGGATTTTATTCCTCGTTGTTTCTATCATCTTTATCTTCCATGAGAGAATCTTAACTATACTGGGCTTGGTTCATTTTGTTGATTTCTTTAATCACTACTGGCCTGTTCTTTTAATGCTCATTGGCGGATTCATTCTATTTAAGAAAAAATAAAAGCAGATAGCATGGCAACCCTACCTATTGTGGTCAGGGTTGCTGCATTAGGCTATCTGCCTTTCTTTTTTATAATCTCTTTTCGTAACTTGTTACTATTAGAAAAAAAAGAGAGACAACTTTTACTGTCTCCTTGTTTCACTAAAGCCCTCATAGTTTACGTACAATTGTTCATGATATTTGGTAAGCAATAGGCTGCATTCTTAAAGATTCCGTTTCCATTCTCTTACATTTATCTAGATGAAAAAGCCACTTCCAAAAAGAAGTGACTTTCTTGTTATTCCGCTAAAGCCCCTGTTAGTTTAAGTACACTTTTTCACAAACTTAATTTAATTTGCCTCTGCAGTAAGCGGCGTGTCCCAGGAGGAAGGCGATTTCGTCTTCTATCATAATGATAAGAGCCACCGATTTTTTGGCGGCTTTTTAACCTTAATTTTCACTCTTAACACATATAATTTAATAATCAAGGACCTGTGCCGCAAGAAACACTATACTTCTCGTTTTCATTTTGTTTTGCGTAGCAAATAGTGCCTGTCATTCCAGTTTCATTCTTCCAATCGTGCCATATTACCTCGTACTTATGTCCGTAATCTTCATCATAAATATCTCTAGAGATTATGATGGCAAAAAAACTTTGATAGGGATAACCATCATCTCTAATAGAAGCTCTTATAGCACTTCTAGGAGAATCGTTATCGTGTATGACTGAATCTAAAAGAGGAGGGAAGACTAGAACAATTATTAGTACGCCTATAAGAATTCATATTTTCTTCCTATTACGTTTCATATACTTACACCTCCTTTTTTAAAATTATACTATTTTCGGTAAATAACAAAGGGTTCAGTTCAGCTAACCTGCCCCGTTTCTACAATATGGAATTCAACAAAAAGAGCATTAATCCTCCTTTGGATCAACGCCCCCATTTGTTTAAGTACATTTTTTCACATAGATATCTAAATAGAGGATTTACAAATATCTATATTGAATTGTTATTCTATAACAAAATATTAAAATGGGGGATTTCATATGGAGATTCAGGAAGTCAATTTAAGGTGGAGATCTTTTGTATTTATCTTAGCTGTGTTGGTATTATTTATCTTCCCGAAAACTAGAGCCTTTTATTTTAAATTGTTGGATTTTAGCGTATTAAAGAGAGTAAATACATACGTAATTATTTTAATGGCATTATTACTCATTTTTATTTCAAATTTATTTATATTCAATAGGAGCTTATCTGCAACATATAATCTTCTCACTAGTTCATACTCAAGAACAATAATGTTGGATACATACGAATTATTTCTATATATATTCACTATAACTATTTTGGCTCCCATCCTTGAAGAGTTGTTATTTAGAGCTCCTCTCTCAATTTGGGCAAATAAACTTCCTGGTTACCTCATTACCTTATTAATTTCTTCCGTTTTATTTGGTTTGGGCCATACCGAATACCCTCTGTTTGGTTTTATATTAGGTATAGTATTCGGCTTAGTATTTAGACTTACAAATTCTTTAATTCCAGCTATCCTTACGCATTTCTTATGGAATGTATTTACTTTATTCTATTTCAATCATATTTAGGTGCAAACATAATTACTATGAGATGACATACGAATATTAATAAATTCTTATTTGGAACCGCTAGGGTTCCTTCTTTTTGTTGGCTGCAATTGTTCCTTATTGAGCTATCCTGCCCCTTTAGCCTAATAAAAAAGACCGTCAATCTGACAGCCCTGATCTTCTGCTATTGCTTGATTTGTTAAATTTCACAATAAACAAGGTACTTTTTCAATCGCTTTTAATTTCATAACTTCTTACTTTCTCATTTTCATCAAACTCTAGGATTAACCATTCACTATCAATGGGGATTAACCCTCTTTCATCACCTAGATAATATACAATATTATCTTTTTCCTTAAAATAATTTGTTTCGGTCGCTGTTCCTAACAACACTGTTACTTCATCCTTTGTCATCTTTACCAAATCGTATTCTTCAAATAAATTATCAACCATATGTACTCTTGATGACTCATCACTCAGCCATCTATCAATGTTAAAGTGTGATTTGTATTCATTAGTACCTAACATAATTCCGCAACATAAAGGAAGAAAACCAGCAACAACCATTGTACTTATAAATTTATTTTTATAATCTCCAATGCCCCCAAAATTATCATCTGAAGCTTTCCACAAAGCTAATTGAAAGGCTAATAACAAGAGTAAAGGCAAAATAATTGCCGTAACACTTACAATGTTGTACGAAGAATGTGCAAGTCTAATAATAATGAAGTAACCAACATAGAGGAATACATAGAATATGCAGTATAACCCAAACAACCACGACCATATGTTTTTCATTTTCAAAACTCCAAAATTTATCTATTTTTGTTTCGTTTTCAGTATCCATCTATTCCTCATACTATTCCGCTGTCTTACAGTCTATATATTACCACAATAACCCAATTACTTCTTCCGCTAAACTGCCCCTTTACTTCCATAAGAGTTCAACAGTAAGGGACATTAATCCTGCTTAGATCAACGTCCCTTACTTGAATTAGATATTATATTTTCAATTTTGCTTTGACCTAAGAATTACTCTATTCTCACTATATTTTGAACGATGATACGTGCAATCTCAGATTTAGATAATGTCCCATCTACAATGAGGTCAGAATTCGGTTTTGACGTATTTAACATATTTAGATACCCCCGCCTTCCTCTAAGAATGTAGTTATCCAGATCCAGCATTATATCCTCGGTAGAACCATTTTTAAAGTCTCGAATTATTCTCCGTGCCATTGCAATGTCCAATGGAGTATCAATAAACACTGCAAAATCAATAAATTCTCTTGTTTTAGTATGTAAATAAGCAAATGGAAAATCTAAAATAATGTAATCCAATGGTTCATTACCTAACTTCTTTATATCTCCAATAAGTGGCGATAAGTCCCATTCATCAGGATTACAACCATTATCAATCCATTCTATAATGTTATCAGGACCATCAAAATCATAATCATCAAAAGATATTGTTTTACTATTTTGCAACTGCCCTTTTAGGTAAGAGGTTATTGTTGTTTTGCCCCCACCCGAAACCGCAGCAATTGAAATCACAAACGGAAATTGCCTTTTCATAAAATCCTCCAACTTTTCGAATGTCTTCTTCCGCTAAACTGCCCCGTTTGCGGGATAAGACAAAGGAACTGTAATCACAGTTCCTTATATTAATCCTTTTAATTATGTATCATTATTCCTAAAGGCAACTAAACCTCATATTATTTGTTTTTGATTTCACTCTCAACAATATAAATCTTTTTGAATCTGTTACCTGTATTTGAATAAACCATTGAAAAGATAATAAGACCTATAATTAAAATAATGCCTATGATAAGTAGAAATTGCATTTTGAAATATTCACTTAATGCAATTAATAGTAGGCTAAAGCAAATACCATACATTATTTTACTCATAAATTTACAAAGTTCATCTTCTCTATACTTTTCTTTTTCACTATCGGACATTGTATTATAACCTGCCAATAGAAATGATCCTTTTCCTTTTGATAAAACGATAGCAAATATTAAAAAAGGTATCATAATTACTAGAATTGCTCCGACCACATTACACACCTCACTTATTGGTCAACTTTCTCACTTGGAATATTTTATCATATAAATGCTTATTAAACTAAACTGCCCCGTTAGTTTAAATAAGATATTTCACAAAGTTAGTATACCATTTATTGGTAATTATCAGAAAACTAAACAATATTTTTGTTATTTCACAAAAAAATCCGTCTAAATTTAGACGGATTTTGTATGCCGTTTTATCGGTCAATTATAATGCTATTTGAGTCGTGTTTTTTGAAAATGCACCTAAAAACGGAACCCTTTACCTAACTGGAACGACTGTATTTCTTATTCCGTTAAAGCCACCTATAAATGAAGAAGGTATTATAATGACCGAGGACTATCAGCCATTGTGTTAACAAGAATCAAATATATAAGTAAATTAGCAGGTAAAAAAAGAAATATTAGTCTTACTCCCAATGAGGAAACACCAAAATGTTCCGCTATACCTCCACAAACACCGCTTATAGACTTATCTGTTTGAGATTTTCTTAACTGTTTTTTCATTCCAGCTCCCCCTTTCTCACACAAAGCCAACCTTTATACTATTTAGACGGATATTCGATTATTAAAGTTTTGATTATTCTGCTAAACTGCCCCTTTACTGATATAAGAATCCCTGAATAGAAACATAAAAAGCAAAACCAGAAACACCGATACACATATAACCCCAAAATGCTTTTTTATCTTTTTGAAGCTCAATTACTCCCGTAGTCAACATCAAAAAACTCAGTGCTATCATTAAATAAGGCATATACTCGAAATTTTCGGTTATTAGACCATATAAAGCTAACACAAGGACACCTATTGATAAAATATTTCTTAATGTTTTTAGCATATTTCCCTCCCCTTTTAAAAAGTCATTCCCTCAAGTTTTTGTCTAATCATATCACAATTACATTATTACTTTATTCAAAAACGTAAATTCCTTTTTGAGCTAAACTGCCCCGTTTCTACAATAAGGGATTCAACATAAAAAGGCATTAATCCCTCTTGGAACAACGCCTTAATTATTTTGTATCAAAGCATTGATAATAAGTTTTTGAAATAAAAGACCAGGTTAGAAAATATAATCGCTGATATCACAGCTATAAATGTGAACTTAAATGATGGTTCTATTAGCTTTTCTAATTCATAAATTTTATCGCCTATAATAATTATGAATGAAATCATTATTATGAACCAAGCAAAAATATGTTGATTGTTATAATGAATTAGTCCGCTCGTTTTTAAGAGTAATAATAATAAAAAGTAGTAAAAAAACAACTTAGCTTTGATCATCTATCGATTCCCCTATGTCTGAGTTTCTGTTATTCATTCCTTAATAAGCTAACCTGCCCGTTTGTGACACAAGACATATTAATGTTTATCACGTATCTCCTTTAAAAGATCTATGACCATAGAATCTTGTTTTTGAATCGACTTTAAACTCTTTTCTATCGTACTTGTAGAGATAAATAGAACAATTAAAATGGCTATTCCAACAAAGAACAATCCACTCTCCTCCAAACTAACACTTTTGTAATAGTTTTACCATTTAAATCATTCTACAACTATCCTAATTGAGCTAACCTGCCCCTTTACTTCTATAAGAAGTTCAACAGAAAAAGGCATTAAATCCTTATTGGATCAACACCCCATTAGTTGAATAAGTATTTCTACATTTTACGGTAAACCTTCATCTTGTATTGGTACCATTCTTCATTTAACTTATTCAAGTCTGTTATCTTCCAAGGGTTGAAGAAAGTTTGTCCATTTTTATTAAAGAATAGATTATTGTCTATATGATAAGCAGCGTGCTTAATAACCCCATTTTGGTTTACCCAAGTAATAATATCTCCCTTTTTTATTACATCGTTTATTAGGGAAAAATTCGCTCTTTCCAATCCATTCAAAAACGTATTAGGATGAACCCACTCATCGATAATCCAATCTTGCTCTGTAATCGCAAATAGAGTTGCAGATAAACAATTACTTCCTGATTCCATTGGAAATTTATTGGCATATTTCTTTATATGTATGGGTGTCTGTTCTGGGAAATCAATGCCGAACCAATCATCCCATTGCTGAGCGTATGCTAGTATTGCACGCTCTTTTATTTGATAGGATAGTCTATTCCATATACTGCGTTGAATCACAAAAAACTTTTTATCGTTTTCCTCTACAATGTACTCTTGCGGAATTGAGCTTGCAGAAGCAAACAATGACAATGGAAGAATTAAACCTCTATTCATTTTATATTGAATATTAACGATGTCTCTCTTCTTTTGCTCAGGTAGGTTTGTTATCCAATCCGGTTTTGCCACAATAACAAACTGAGCTTTGGACGAAATGTTCCAATACATATAACTATTGACTAATTGGATTTGTTTATATGATGGATGTTTGAAAAATTCCCCTCCTGGAACTACTAAGACTTCACATAAATACTCCACTAACGAATCTAAATCTTTTTCTTCTACGAAAAACAGATCTTTTTTGGGAACAAAATTTTCTATCCAAATACTAACTTGCTCTTTTGTTGGTTCCATTCTAACAGTCATTTTTACCACATCTCTCATTTCGAAGTGTATCTATTTTTTCTTATTCAACTAACCTGCCCCTTTAGCTGCATAAACAAAAAGAGCTGAATACAACTCTTAATATTGGAGTAAGGCCCCCTTTACTTTAATCTTTAAGCACAACAGTAAATAGATTTATCAAAAGCATCTTCAGGAATATATATAATTCCATCTTTAATTTTATAAGGTATTCCATTTTTCTTTAATAATTCAGTTGCATTACTGTTGGTCTTTTCTCCCCATTTTATATATTCACCCTTATACTCCTTTTGACAAGCTGTTATCAAAAGAGAACACAAACATAGAGATAAAACTATTTTTTTCAAAAAACCAAACTCCTTATTATGTATTGATATCCCAAATTATATTTTACCTTAAAATTCCATTTTGTTGAGGGTTATTATTGAACAAACCTGCCCCTTTAGTCGCATAATAACTGAACGTCTTATGACATTCTTAACCTTCTGCTAAATTCCCCCTTTTTTGCAGATTAAGAAGGTGAGCTAAACACCAAACTTTCGGTATAAAAATAAAGCCCTGCAGCCCTGGTTTATGTAATAAGTAACTAATCGATATAAATAGTACAGTTGTGATACAATTAAAAAAAATCACACAGGAGGAAATTAATGATAAAAGGTTTGTTACGTATATTGAGTTTGATTGCTACAGTCTTAGTGCTGATGTGGATTTTTGATTTGGTTTTCAAGGATATACCATCTAAGAATTTTATAGACGTTGCTGTTTTGATGGGAATAGGTGGGGCAATCGGAGTAACAATTCGCTTTGCGATAGATCGGGCTAAAAAATCTTGACCTTCTTTTTTCAAAATCTCTATACTAAAGGGCGATGTTAACAAAAAAGAAGACATAAATAACCTTGTCTTATGTTTCTTCCACTAACCTGCCCCGTTTCTACAATAAGAAGTTCAACAAAAAAGAGCATTAATCCTTCTTGGTCCAATGACCCCGTTAGTTGAATACTATCCTTTTAGTCTGTGACGGAATTGAATTCACTAATTCCTCTCATAATGCCTCTTATAATTAACTGCCCTAAGATATAAACAACAGAAATGAATATAATTGCGAAGTCTCTTCCGAAAGGTTTAAACCAACTTCCATCATCAACAATAAAAAAATAGCCAAACAACAAAGAAATAACTGTCATTATAAAATTGACTCCAAGAAACAAAGGGAATTTTATGTTTCTCGATGTTATGCCTACAACAATTATGAACAATAGAAATACGGGAAATAAGAAAACAACATCGTGCTCCCCAAGATGACAGTAGTTATATTCGTATAAATGAAATAAGAATGGAACTGGAATAAGTGCTAAAATGATTTTAATAAAATTCATTTATGTATGCCTCCATATAATCTAAGTTAATATTACTATTTCTACATCTTTGTCAGGATTCCTTCTTCAACTAAACTGCCCCCTTTAGCTGCATAACAAAAAGGAGCTGATCACAACCCTTGATATTGGAGTGATGCCCTGTTAGTTCAACAAGATGAATATACGTTATACTTACATTGACTGAGATTTATAATTGTGTATAATACAAGGTAATTGCATAAGTTGAATGTTTTCTAGGGTTCCGCAGCAGTCAATGTTGGTCTGGTCCGAGAGAAAACTCACAGCTTTGCTGTGTCACGGAAGGATAAAAGCCTGGGAGAAACTGTTTTTACAGTTTAACTCTCGGGCTTTTTTTGTTTTTTTGAGAATAAATTTGGAGGTGTCTTTAGATGAATAAAGACTGGATTAAAGTGATTATTGCTGCTTTCTTTGAAGTTTTTTGGGTTATTGGTTTAAAACACGCTTATGAGTTTTGGACTTGGACTGGAACTATCATTGCTATATTCGTCAGCTTTTATTTAATGATTATGGCAGGAAAAAGACTTCCCGTGGGAACTGTTTATGCAGTTTTTGTTGGGTTAGGTACAACTGGAACCGTCGTTTCTGAAATTCTATTCTTTGGAGAACCATTTAAAGTGGAAAAAATATTATTGATTTTACTGTTATTAGCAGGAGTAATTGGCTTGAAATTAGTAACAAAGGACAAAGTTCAGGAAGGAGATGAATCCTAATGGCTTGGATTTCTTTAATCTTAGCAGGTTTATGTGAAATGTTTGGTGTTGCAATGATAAATAAACTGCATAAAGACCGTAGTTGGAAATCGCTGCTTCTATTAATCCTAGGATTTGGGGCAAGTTTTATATTTCTTGCTTATTCAATGGAAACACTTCCTATGGGTACAGCTTACGCAATTTGGACAGGTATTGGTGCATCTGGTGGAGCAATTTTAGGGATGATTTTTTATGGCGAATCAAAAGATTGGAGAAGACTTATTTTCATAGGTATGGTATTAGGTGCTGCTGTGGGTCTAAAACTTGTCTCATAAAAGAGTTTTTTGTTTTGGAAGAAGAAGATAATCTGTTTTTATTAAGCAAATTATCTTCTTTATTCTTGTTCAACTAAACTGCCCCTTTAGTAACATTAACTTTTTTTACCAGCTTCATAATATCACTTAATATTTAAGGCATAAAAAAACTCCCTCTTGAGAGAGAGATTATATTATCTCTATTTTAATATCATTTGATTGAATTTGGATAAAGGAATAGTTTTAATTTGCAATTCCTTTGCCTTTTTCAACAGGATATAATCACCATCATCGTTATAAATAATTGCATCTACTTTATATCCGTTTGTACCTTTATTTAATCCTGCTACATCCATATAATTAACTAATATTTCTTCTACTTTGCTTTGAATTCTAGTTGGAAGAAGAGAGATATTTATAATCTTTCCTTCTAGTTCAGAAACCTTATTGTATTCTCTTCCAGCAATTGAATCAGCCGTACTTTGGCGTATAACCGAAGCTGTCTCTAGATTTAGATCCTTTGAAACAGCATCAATAAACCATATATCTGTCTGAACTTCTACCCCTAATTCTTTCGCTTTATCCAATTTACTTCCTGGTTGTTCTCCGCAAATTAAAAGGTCTGTTTTAGAGGACACGTTTCCTGTCACAATAGCACCACATTTTTTAGCGATTTCTTTCATCAAAACTCTTGGAAATGGACTTGCCCCTGTAAAAACAATTCGTTTATCTTGAAAAACAACACTTTGCCCTTCCACATTAGCGGTTTTTTCCACGAAATGTTTGAGTCTACTTGGATTAACTTTATATAATGGTATCCAAACATTAGGGTTCGCTCGTAAAATCACTTCATAAAGCGCTTTAACATCATCTAAAGCGTTATGAGTTAATGGTTGGTCGATTTCAAAAAAGTGCAATAGATATCTTAACGAATAGGAAAACAAATCAGGACTTGAATTTTTTATCGCCCGAACTGAATCATAACATTCATAATCTTCATCCAACCAGCCATAATGAACCAAAAATTTACGGTCAAAAGAAACATTATGGGCAACAATTGGATATTGATAAGTGCGAATAATGTTTTGGAATTGCTCTTTCTTTGATTGATCACAAGCAATTTGAGCATATCCATTCCCCATACCTAAATGAATAGATGCTTCATCTTCTATTTCTGCTATATGTTCACTTGCAACTATTATCCCATCCTCTACAACCAATAGGGCAACTTCGTATATACCTGAATCGACATCAAAGTCACCTGTTTCTATATCTACTAGAATCATTCTTTTCATACTTTAACCCTCCTATAACCTATAATTTTATGTACTAATAGGAAAAAGAAACTCCATATTTACTTAATAGATATTGATTTAAAGCTTCTTTGTCCTGAAATAACATTACTTGTTCTTTTCCATCAAATATATCTGATTCTTTATCAACAACAAATTTGAGATGATAATGTTTACTGTATGTACTTTTTCTAATAACAAATGTGCGAGATACCTTATTTCCTTTTTCATTTGTTAATTCAATTTTATTTTTGTAAATTAGTTTATACTGGTGTCTATCAATCTCTATTCCGTCTTTCTGAACAATAATTAAAGCGTTATCTTTTATATTGTGAAACTCTAATTCTTGAATATCATACAGACCCTTTGAACTCCAGGCTTCGATACCTGTATCTAAAAAAGACTGCAACATTTCTTCACGAGTAAATCCCGTGATATAAACCTTATTTCCTACGATATTTAATATGCCACTATCCAATTCATTCATTCTATTTTGTAACATAAAATCACCTATTCTATTCTATGAGAAAAATCCCGTAATTTTTGACTAATACAATCGTTACTCTCAAAAGAAGAACATTAACCTTGATACTCCTAATACTATATACTCATCCGTCTTTTTTCATATTTTTCCAATTATATTATAACATCTCTTATTCAACTAATCTGCCCCTTTAGTAGAACAAGCCAATTCGTAGACTAAATTTGATTACCGTGGAAAACCTTTAAAATAATATCGCGATCCGGCACTTTCAGCCTATGGTAAGACTCCAAGAAATCAGTATTGTCATACTTTGCTTCAGCAAGGTTTATTCCAACCTTCTCACCTAATAAGGTAATAACTGCATAAGGTGCTGTAGATTTATTGTTACAGCCGAGGGAACCTGGATTCAGGAAAACTCTGTTGTTCCCTTTAAAATAGTGAAGGGGGTGATGATGACCAAAACAGATTACATCATCATTCCTGTCATTAAATAATATTTGAAAGTTTTCGAGAGAGGGCTCTACGATAGAACTAAACGGATCTTTACTAATTGGCTCACTCATTTTATTCTTACTAATTTGATAATGTATGAATAGCATTTGGGTTCCATCAAAGTTTTTTTCAATCAAACGTGGTAAACTGAATAACTTCGGCAAATATGCCTTATCGATTCTATCCAAAATCCATTGATGATGTTCCCTTACGTGAGAATGACTTTCTGGATATTCTTGGCCGGTGGCCAACGATAATATTGCCTCATCGTGGTTACCCGTAATCATTGAAATATCATTCCGTGAAAACAGCATATCCAATACTTCATTTGAATCCGGACCGATGCCAATCATATCCCCTAAGCAGTAAATATGATCAACACCTATTGTTTTATCAAACTCGTTAAGTACAGCTCTCAATGCCGGTGCATTACCGTGAATATCTGTTATGATCCCTATTTGCATCTTTTTATCTCCTTATTGAATAATAAAAATAGCTGCCTATGACAGCTATATAAACCAAGAATCATTATTAAAAATTCTCTACTGGTAAAGAGATTCCTTCTTGGGGAGATCCGGTTTCTTATTTAACTATCCTGCCCCTTTAGTAACATAAGGAGTTCAACAGAAAAGGGCATTAATCCTTCTTAGATCAACACCCTGTTTGATTGAATACAATAATTCACAAACTAATTGTAAACGAGTCAACTTGTAAAAAAACTGAAACCGTTGGATAGGATACCCTAAATGAAATGTTTTTCAATAATTATCTTTGCTCTTTCATCTAATCGGGAAGGTAATTCATTGATAGGGAAATATCTCAAGTCCAAACTTTCACCGTCATTCATAGCTAGTTCCCCACTTATCCCCTCTGCTTGGTAAACACATATTACGTTATATACTTCATCACCATTAGGATACTTAAAATAAAGTTCTTTACCTGATAAAATATCAACAAATTTAAAACTCTTTGCTTTTAACCCTGTTTCTTCAAACAGTTCACGTTCAGCAGTTTGCTCTAAATTTTCACCAACTTCCATCGCTCCACCAGGCAAACCCCATTCTTTTGTATCGGAACGATGTTGAAATAAAACCTCTTTTTTATCATTCATAACTACAATAGTTGAACCAACTAAAATAACTGGTCTACTACCAATAAGTGCTCGTATTTCTTTTATGTATCCTGTCATATTCAATTTACCCCTATATTTTATTCTTAGAATTTTAGTAAACTACCCCTTTACTCTTACTATAAGAAGTTCAACAAAAAGGAGTATAATCCTTTTTTCACTAACCTGCCCCTTTTGTACAATAAGAAATTCAACACAAAAAGGCATTAATCCTTCCTGGATCAATGCACCCGATAATTGAATAAGGATATGTTTTATTTTATTTTTACATTGATAATAACTGCACCAACCACAATCCATAAAACGTAAAATAACATTACGATATAAAGGTGATCAGGCAGTAAAGGGACAAATATAAATATAATACCAAGTCCAATTAGATAGATACCTGCATACTTAGAGAGTCTCTTTTTATCTTTTACTTGACCTTCTACATATCCTGCTAAAATTTGTACTTTTCCTTTTTTCCAAACAAAATAAGCAGCCAAAAAATGAAGCCCTGCTACTATAAGGCCGACAAACAACTGCATTGTTTCAACCCCTTATACGGCATTTGTATTATATATATCTTCCGCTAACCTGCCCCTTTAGTAAAAAGCGACTGCTCTTAATTCACAATCGCTACCCATCAGAGGATTAAAGTTGTATTTTGAACTACTTCCATTCATTAGCCAAAAGACCATAAATTACGTGGTCTACATAGTGGTCATAAAGCCACTCTGCTTGTCTTATATGACCTTCTTCCTTAAAACCGAATTTTTCTGGAAGTGCTCTACTCTTTTTATTTCCAACTGCGACTCTAGCTTCAATCCGATTAAGTTTGAGGTCATTAAAACCGTAATCAATTAAAGATTTAAATGCTTTCGTCATTATACCGTTTCCCTGGAATTCTTCACCTAACCAATAACCCACCACACCAATTTTATTCGCCTTATATATTTCATTAAAACCAATTGTACCTGCAATTTTACCGTTATATATAATTGCAAACGATTGAGGATAACCATCATTCTCGATAAGCTCTTTATATCTTGATTGAATATTTTGTAGAGTATCTTCTACACTTTTAGTATAGTCGAGCCACCCTAACCACTCTTTTAAATAGGGCTTAGAATTTATCGTTAAATCAAAGAACTCAACTGCATCATCTCTATTAAACAATCTCAAAGAAACTTCATCATCCACCTTATGCATTAACACGATTTATTACCCACTTTCTTCTTTTCATAGATATAAATATCATTATAATTTTAGCAAATATTCAATTAATTTACATTAAATGCTATTGCACTAACCTGCCCCTTTTGTGGAATAAGAAAAAAGAGCTGATCACACAGCCCTTGATATTGGAGTAATGCCCCTGTAAGTAATTGTTTAACCTTGGAAAGTATAAATTGAAGAGTTTGACAGTAACTTTTCTACACCATCTGGATGATAAGGCATTAATTCATTAGCCCTTTGTATGCCTATCCACCTTACTTCCGAAATTTCATCTTCGTCTTGAATTAAAATTTCTCCTTCTGTGATTTTCGCAGTAAAAGTTATAAACAGGGCGTGATGTCCCTTTTCCTTAAAAAACGCTTCATTTACTGCTACAATGTTTTCAACTTCAATTGTTAAACCTGTTTCTTCCTTAATCTCACGGATAACTGCTTGCTCTAGAGTTTCCCCTTTTTCAACTTCACCCCCAGGAAGAGACCAACCACTTCCTATGTTATTAACCATCAGGATTTCTTCCTTATCTTCGTTATAAATTAATGCATATGCAACATCTACTCTTGTCATATTCTGTTATCCCCCCTGTTTATACAATTGGTTTAAATATCCTTCATAACATAATGTTCTTGAACTAAACTGCCCCGTTTGTTCATTAACTAATTAAATAATTTGAAGGCACCAAACCCCATAGCATATCCTCCGCCAATACCCATAACCACGCCCAAAATTGTCCATTGTGAAATGTAAATGCCAAACATAAATGATAATAACCCTAAAAATCCTACTAGCACCATTTTTTTATTCATTGCATCCCTTCCCATTATCTCGCATATTTTCCCATACGATATCATTATCCAAATTATAACAACTCTTCTCCAACTAATCTGCCCCTTTAGCAGCATAACAAAAAAGAGCTGCTCACAGCCCTTGATATTGGATCAATGCCCCAGTTTGTAAACGTTTATGTGCTATAGATTTATTAACTCATATTAGTTCCCCACAAAGCATTTAAAGTCATAATATATAATGTGAATAATCCTGTTAACATAAAAAAAATTAAAGGAATAACTCTTAAGGTTTTATTTTTTCTTATTGTTATTATAAAAACAGTAAAAGAAACTATCGCAATAACATAGTAAAGATAAAACATTAGGTAATGTGTCAGTGGCCCTAAAAATAATGCAAGCACCGAAAATTGAATTAAAAAAGCTAAAATTGAAATAGCAACCCATCTTAGATTATTTTTGATTGATACAATATTCTTTATCGAGAATGATATTAAAGTCATTATTAATACAGCAAGCAACCATTCATATAAGAAAAACAATGATTCATTATTTACCGCAAAATAATACCCAAGAATGGATAACGGTATAATTATAAGAAGTAAATATACATTTAATTTAAGGTTAAACGTCTCTTTAATGTTTTTCACCTCTTTTCATACTGCCTTATTAGATAACTCCTTAATATTGAATTCTCCACTCGAAAACTAAAATCCTTCTTCCGCTAACCTGCCCCGTTTGTCCAATAAGATCCTTGATAAAAGCGTTAATCCTTCTTGAATCAACGCTCCTTATACGATATTCTTATAAATTAAATCTTTCTTTTATTAATTTTGCTGATTCCATCGCATTTAAATTGGTATTATTAATTCTTATGTAATTTTCTTTTTTTATTTCACCTTCGTAGGAGTTTAATCTATACTTTTCCATTGTATTCTTTAATTCATTTTCGGACTTTTCGATATTTCTTTTGGTAGGTTTGTGTTCAAGTCTGTGAGGGCTTTTATTTCGTTCCAGTCTTTCGTTAAGTTCAGCTTCTAACTCAACAAAATAAATAGCCGCACCTTTCGACTCGAAAATTTTACAAATATTATCTACATAATCCCAATCTTCTTGTTGGTCAAATGCCCATACATAAGTGAATATTAAACCATCCAAATCACTTACTGATACTGACTTGAATAATTCAATTCGAAATAGATTTGATAATCTCCACATTTCACTACTAAATCCGAAAAACGGTTCTAATAATTCGATGGTCATATGATTATGAAAGAGCTTTAATTCAGTTATCTTTTCTAATTCCTGTCCTACTGTCATTTTACCAACAGCTTGAGGGCCAAATATAAGTATAAACTTCATAAAATTCCTCCAATAACTATATTTAGATATTGTTTAAATTTTCCGTTATTTAAAACTCTTATGCAACTAATCTGCCCCTTTAGCTGCATAGCAAAAAAGAGCTGACCACAGCTCTTGATAATAGAGTAATGCCCCCGTTTGTTTAAGTGATAAACGTCACAACCAGAGTATTATTTCGTTTTAATCATACTCTCATTTTATTATTTGAAGTAAAGTCAATGAGTTTAAATCTATCCAATTTACAACAATTAATCCAATAACAATTATATTTTTAAGAATATTCACCAACAACCTGTTATATTTGATATTTACATTTTTATCTTCACTTAAAAATATGGGTAAATTAATGTTTTCATCAGACTTTTCTATGAATGTAAATGCACCCCAAACTATAACTCCTATTAGAGGTAATGCCATAGATTTCTTTACGTCATCGCCTCCTAAAACACTCCATTTATAGAACACTTGTATGAAACCTAGAGCAAGAACTAATAGTGATAAATTATTCATAATAATTTCTAAAGGCATTTTCTTTGAAGGTGACATTTTTACCCCCCTTACTATTCCTAGCATTTGCTGTTCTATAATCCTTCTTAAAACTACAACAGATGGTTAAAGGATATTAATGAATTCTTGAATTCGAAACTCATTTATTCCATTTTATGAAGTTGTCGGATAGTTGAAATCACATTAAGAATGGCAATAGGATAGCCAAAAATCCAGCTACTATTATGATAGTACCAAAAATCCGAGATAGTAATTTTTCGTCTCCTGAAACCCCATTCCACAAAACAAGATTCACTAAGAAGAGAGCTTTTTTCTTGAGTACCAAATACCCTGTAAATATTAAAAATAGCCCAATTAAGATGACAATTATTTCATCGATAATCTTTCACCTCCAAGATTGTGATAATCCTAAAAACCTCACATTAACATAATTATCCAATTGATTCTGGGATTCACATAGAATATATTGCTTAATCTTTCAGTCTTCACCTACTGTTCTTCTTCCACTAACCTTACAATAAGGAATTCAACAAAAAAGAACATTAATCCTTCCTGGATCAATGCACCCGATAAATGAATAAGGATATGTTTTATTTTATTTTATTTTTACATTGATAATAACTGCACCAACCACAATCCATAAAACGTAAAATAACATTACGATATAAAGGTGATCAGGCAGTAAAGGGACAAATATAAATATAATACCAAGTCCAATTAGATAGATACCTGCATACTTAGAGAGTCTCTTTTTATCTTTTACTTGACCTTCTACATATCCTGCTAAAATTTGTACTTTTCCTTTTTTCCAAACAAAATAAGCAGCCAAAAAATGAAGCCCTGCTACTATAAGGCCGACAAACAACTGCATTGTTTCAACCCCTTATACGGCATTTGTATTATATATACCTTCCGCTAACCTGCCCCTTTAGCTACATAAGAAATATAGCATTATAAATAAAATTCACATTAGCTAATTAAGGTAATAAGCCATTAATATGTCATCAGCATATGACCCATCTTCGTATTTAATTTGATTTCTTTGTCTTCCCTCTTCTACAAAACCCATACGCCTATATACTTTAATTGCCCTCTCATTGACTGAAGTTACCCCTAAGCAAATCTTTTCTAATTCTCCCTGTTTTTTTGCCCAATTTAGAAAGAATTCAATTAATTTTGTACCGATACCTTGATTTGTATATTCATCGGTAATTCCCATTCCGATCGAACCCGTGTGGTTTAGACGTTGATGTTGATAGCGGTTGAAGACTAAAAAGCCTACCACAATACTTTCTATTTCATAAACTATATATAGATTCCCCTCCTCAGCACTTTTACGTATTTTTTCTTTTTCTTTATTTATATTTTTTGGTATTTCATTTGCAGAAGACACAAAGAATTTAGTTGTCTTTTCTGATAAAATTATTTCTTTTCTAATATTGATAATTGTCTTCGCATCTACTTCCTCTGCTAATCGTATCAATTAATCATCACCTGCCTGTTGAAGTTTACCATTAATTTCAATTGGAGTAGTGTACTTTTATATTCCACTAAACCAGCTAATAGGTTGTCAATATCTCTCTGTATATTTCATTTTTTTATATGCTATACTGTTTTTGGGTATGCCAAATAACCCTCCAGTTTCATTTTGGAAGGTTTTTCTTATGTTGGATAAATATCATTTCCTAAGCTATATCTAGGAAATTCTGGTTCTTTTTCAATAAAGCATAAATCCAATGAAGCAGCTTATTGATACAAGCTACAATGGCAACTTTCGAAGGTTTTCCTTCTGAACGTTTTCTATCATAGAACTCTCTGAGCTTTTTATTTCTAGAGCTTCTTATTCCACATAAAACAGCTAAATATAAGCTATGCCTTAGCCTACTGGAACCTCGTTTGGTTATACGATTTATGTTCGCAGTAAACTTACCAGATGAATAGACACTGGGATCTACTCCAGCGAAGGCCACTAACTTTTTAGGGTGATTAAACCGATCAATTTCTCCTATCTCCGAAATGATTGTTGCCGCAATCTTTTCACCGATACCAGGAATCGATTGGATAATCTTATATTCTTCTATTTCATTTGCCAGGGATACCATTTGGCTCTCTAAATCCGTAAGGTGTCCTTGGTAGTGAAATAAAATATCGATATACATACTAAGATTGATAAGATGGCTTTCATATCGCACTTTCTGAAAAGGATTTTGAGAAGCTGAATGAATGAGCTTTCTTGCCTTTTCTTTGGCCCACTGTACAGACCGACTGGGACAATGTTCTCGTATCCTATCTTCTAGCTCTTCCTTGCTAGCCCTTAGAACCTTCTCCGAGGTAGGGTATTCCTTTAATACCGATAAAGATACTTTCGAAAATAGATCCCCAAAAACCTTTCTATATTCAGGGAAAACCTGATCTAAAATCGTATGGAAATGCAATTTTGCCTCCACATACATATTCGTCATTATCTCTTGTTGTCTCGATAGATTCCGAATATTTAGAAGTTGAATTCCTCTCCTTTTTTGAGGTTCAAATTCTTCTTTATAATAGAGAACACATAATTGATACGCATCAAACGCATCAGTTTTCACCTTTCTTAAACTGGCCTTCTTCGCTTGATGAGAAATGATTGGATTCAATAAGATATAAAGTATGTCATTCTCTTCTAAGCATTGAACAACTGGGGTATGATAATGTCCTGTTGATTCCAATATAACCACAGGCATCTGCCCAGTTGTTTCCTTCATTTCTTCTAAGAAATAGATAAACTTCTCCAACTCTTCACGATTATGCTTAATCGAAAAACTTGTTCCATACGGCTTTCCTTTATCTAAAAAAGCCTGTACTTCACTTTCTTCTTTGGCTATATCTATACCCACAACTGGGTTCATTCTTTCTCCTCCTCTGATAAATTCACCAGTACCCCTATTTCCTCCAAGTAGTATTATAGCTTCGCTTGTTATACGAGATCTCAGTCCCAACCAGCCTCAAACATATTTCTACAAGTAGGGGGTGAACAGTTTAGCGGACGGGATCATTTGTCCCACTGCCCCTTACGTTCTACCCTGGCTACTGATAGATTAAATTCATATGAAAAAAGTTCAACCAGAAAGTTCTGGCTGAACTATATAATACGAACCTGCCCCTTTTGTACAATAAGAAATTCAACACAAAAAGGCATTAATCCTTCTTAGATCAATTCCCCTGTTAGCTGAAGAAGCATTTCTGTCTCAACTTTTTAATATATATAAAAGATCATTAGGTTAATTTCGTAAAGTTAAAAATATAGGTAGCTTATTCAACTAAACTCGCGAGCAAACTGTAAATTTATGTTAAAATATTCTTGAACACTATTAGGAGGGATTAGTGATGATGCTTTACGGTCCGCTATTAGTAGCTCTTATTCTAGGAGGATTTATACTGTTACTTACTTGGTGGCTTGCTAAAAAGAGATTATCATTATTATTAATATCGTTACCAAGTCTTATAACAATTGTTGTTGCATTGGTTTTATTTTATATTGGAATTGTTGAAATTAGAGGTTTTGAAGGTGCAGCTTATGGATTTCTTTCCATATTCCTTATCACTTTTGCAATTATATCCCTGATTTTAGCAAAAAAAACAAAAGCTTCTTTATAGAAATATAAATTTCCGCCCGCATAGAACAAGTAAATAAATCTCTCGATACAGGGAGATTTATTTTTTATTTGTGAAGAAATGAAGCCTCGATTATAGTGAAAATCCCCCAAAAACAAACCATATCACCCTCAATATTCGACCTCTGAATAGAGAAACCTTCTTCCGCTAAACTGCCCCTTTAGCTCAAGAGAGATGGATGTAAAATTCGCATAGTGTATCTCATCAAGAATGGAAATTATTCACCGAATGATATTCTAGCCATTTGTCTATTTCGCTTTTCAAGAAACGGTTTTCACCCGAAATAGTCAGATAAGGAATATATTCATAGGTATCAAAACGTCCCTCTTCAATAGACGCTTTCTCTACTTCCTCTTTTTCAATAATTTCTTCTATGTCTTTAGTGCTTACAGATAAATATTCAGCCAGGTCATCAATGGTAAATACACTTTTCACCGTTGATATTTCTTCCTCATTACTTGTAGTAGCAATAGATGAAGAATCAGAGATTAAGAAAGCCCCGACAACGATACTTACCGCTATCAAAACTCCTCCTACGACACAAGATATATTCTTTTGACCCATTTTTCCACTCTCCATTAAGTTAGAATAGAATCCCACTATATGAGAATCCTTATTACCATTCTCTATTGATCGTTTGAAATCCTTCTTCCACTAACCTGCCTTGTTTGTGGAATAAGAAGAAGCGTCAAAATGACGGACTTACTCTCAGTTCTAGGATATTGAAGACTTTATATCCTTCATATATAAAAATATGAAAATTATACTAATGATTAAATAGTATATACCTAATATAGAGAAGGCATCTGTTGCTACCATTACAAATTCTTTATTTAGAATTACTGCTCTCCACAAAAAAGAACTAACGATAAAAGTTATAGGAAACAAAGCAAAGAAACCAGAAAAGTATAGTTGAAACAGCTTGCTACTATTCATATAAAAACCTCCTTTTTAGATGATCTAATGACGTTTAATAAACCCAACCGCCATTCCGCTAACCATAATATACCATATCGTTTTTGAGCTAACCTGCCCCGTTACTTCCATAAGATAAGAATAGACTTATACCAGTTCTGAATCCTAAGCTATTGCTTACTTCAATTGAATAA